>DAOUBZ010000530.1:0-12128 GCA_034432515.1 Chloroflexaceae bacterium
GCCGCGCGCGCCGGAACTGGCGCCGCCGCCCCTGGCGTCCGTGCGGGGCGCAGCGTCCGAAGGCGAACGGCAGCCCCTGCCCGCGGACGCCGAGGTGATGCCACTCTCGCCGATGCGCCGTGCGATTGCTGAGCACATGGAGCGCTCGGTACGTATTGCGCCCCACGTCACCACAGTGATGGAGGTCGATCTGCGCCGGATCATCGCCCACCGTGAGGCGCACCGGGCCGCCTTCGAACGCCAGGGTGTGCGGCTCACCTTCACCCCCTATTTCGTGCAGGCCGCCGTGGCCGGGCTGCAACAGGTGCCGGTGCTGAACGGCAGCTTCAGCGCCGAGGGCATCATCGTCAACCGGCGCATCCACATCGGTGTCGCCGTGGCGCTCGATGAAGGGCTCCTCGTACCGGTGGTGCGCGACGCCGACGAGAAGAACCTGCTGGGCCTGGCGCGCCTGGTGAACGATCTGGCGGAGCGAGCCCGCACGCGCCGCCTCGCCCCTGATGAGACGCAGGGCGGCACATTCACCATTACCAATCACGGAGTGACTGGCAGCCTCTTCGCCACACCGATCATCAACCAGCCGCAGGCGGCGATCCTCGGCATCGGGGCAATCGTCAAGCGCCCGGTGGTGGTCAGTCAGGGTGGTCTGGACGCGATCGCGATCGCGCCGATGACCTACCTCTCGCTGACCTTCGATCACCGGATCGCCGACGGGGCCACCGGCGACGCCTTCCTCGCCGCGGTCAAGGCCGCGCTGGAGCAGTACGAACAATAACCGCCCATCGTGCGTGCTATACTGTCCCGCGATGGGTCGGCACAGACGAGAGGCAGCGATGAGTGCTACGTGCGGCGACGATGTGATCATCTTTGCAGGCAGCAGCAGCCGGCGACTTACCGCCAGGATCTGCGATCATCTTGGCACGACGCCTGGCCAGGGTGAAGTGATCACCTTCTCCGAGGGCAATACGTTCGTGCGCGTGCTCGAGAACGTCCGTGGCCGTGAGGTCTTTGTCGTTCAGAGTACGGTCTTCCCCACCAACGACAGCTTCATGGAGTTGTTGTTCTGGATCGATGCCCTCAGCCGGGCCAGCGCCGCCTCGGTCACCGCGGTCATCCCCTACTTCAGCTATGCCAAAGGCGACAAGAAGGACGAACCGCGGGTCTCGATCCGCGCCCGGGTCTGTGCCGACTGCATCGAGGCAGCCGGCTGCGACCGCGTGGTGACGATGGACCTGCACGCGCCGCAGATCCAGGGCTTCTTCCGCGTTCCAGTTGACAATCTCTATGCTCTGCCGGTGCTCGTCGAGCGGATCACGGAACTCCGCCTGCCCAACCTGGTGGTGGTCTCGCCCGACGCCGGTTTCGTCAAGGCTGCCCGCCGCTATGCACGGGCGCTCGGCGCCTCACTGGCGATCGCCAATAAGGAGCGCCCGGCCCACAATGAGCACGCCGAGGTGCTCGAGATCATCGGCGATGTCGCCGGCAAGACCGTGCTGATCGTCGACGATTTTACAATTTCCGGCGGTACGCTGACCGAGGTCGCCGCGCGCCTGGTCCAACGCGGCGCCCGCGAGGTCTACGCCATGGTCACCCATGGCGTCCTCACGCCCGGCTCGGTGGAGCGCGTTGAGGCCAGCCCGCTCAAGCGGCTCTTCATTACCGATACGATCGAGACCCAGCCCGTCGCGCTCTCACCAAAGGTCGAGGTCGTTTCGGTCGCACCCTTGCTGGCGGAGGCGATTCGCCGCATCCATACCCGTGAGTCAGTGAGTGGCATGTTTCCAGACTAGTCCTACAACAACGAGGGTTGTCATTCCGAGACCCTTCGCTCCGGCTACGCCTCTGCTCAGGGTGACAGGCATACGGCGTACTGGTGCGGCAAAAGGCAAAGCTTCGTTGTAGTACTGGCCCACGGGTTGCAGCCAACCTTCCAGCCTGGTGGGGGAAACCCTGGCTCACACGGGTCGACGACAGGCACGGCACGCACAGCCACACGAGAGGAGAGAGGCATGTCTGCCGAGCAGAAGATCAGGATCGGGGTCATGACCAGTGGCGGCGACGCGCAGGGCATGAACGCGGCCGTGCGCGCGGTGGTCCGAACCGGCATCAGTCGAGGCTGCGAGGTCTATGCGATCTACGAGGGTTACGAGGGGATGATCAAGGGCGGCAGCTACATCCGCCCGATGGGCTGGGACAGTGTTGGCGGCATCCTGCACCAGGGCGGCACGGTGATCGGCACCGCCCGCAGCCCCGGCTTTCGCACGCGCGAGGGCCGGCGCACCGCGGCCGCCAATCTGCTCGGGCATGGCATCGACCGGTTGGTGGTGATCGGTGGCGACGGCAGCCTCACCGGCGCCGATGCCTTCCGCCGCGAGTGGCCCGAGTTGCTGCGCGAACTGGTCGAGAGTGGCGCGATCGCGCCGGAGCTCGCCGCACACCATCCCTTTCTCGGTATCGTTGGCATTGTCGGCTCGATCGACAATGACTTCTCCGGCACCGATATGACGATCGGTGCCGATAGCGCCCTCCACCGCATCACGGAAGCCCTCGACGCGATTACCTCCACCGCTGCCAGCCACCAGCGCACCTTCGTGGTTGAGGTGATGGGCCGTCACTGCGGCTACCTGGCGATCATGGGCGCCATCGCCGGCAGCGCCGACTGGGTGCTCATCCCCGAATCACCGCCTGCCAGCGACGACTGGGAGACGGAGATGTGCGATGCGCTGCGCGCTGGTCGCGAGAGTGGCCGCCGCGATTCGATGGTCATCATCGCCGAAGGGGCGCACGATCGCCGGGGCAACCCGATCAGCGCCGAGTATGTCAAGCGGATACTTGAAGAACGGCTCGGCGAAGACACGCGCGTCACGATCCTTGGCCACGTCCAGCGGGGGGGCGTGCCCAGCGCCTTCGACCGCTGGATGAGCACGCTGATCGGCCATGCCGCGGTCGAAGAGTTGATCACGACCAGCCCCGAACGCGAACCCCAGCTGATCGGGTTGCGCGAGAATCGGATCACCACCGTGCCGCTGATGCAGTGTGTAGCTGAGACCCACGCCGTCGCCGAGGCGATCGCCAACCACGACTACGAGCGCGCCATGGAGTTGCGGGGCAGCAGTTTCGTCGAGGCGTTCCGGACGCTGCGCACCCTGGTCAAGGCCCGCCCGTCGCAGGCCAGGGTGGTCGCCAGTCCGCTGCGCCTCGCCGTGCTCCACTCGGGCGGTCCTGCCCCCGGGATGAATACGGCCGTGCGGGCCGCGGTGCGGCTCGGCATCGACCACGGCCACGTGATGCTCGGCGTGCGCAACGGCTTCCAGGGCCTGATCGACGGCGACATCGCCGAGATGGACTGGATGAGCGTGAGCGGCTGGGCGACCACCGGCGGCGCTGAGCTCGGCATCAACCGCAAGCTGCCCCAGGGCGCCGAGCTCTACCAGGTGGCCCGCAATATCGAGCGCTTTGGTATCAACGGCATCCTGATGATCGGCGGCTGGGCCGGCTACAATGCGATGCACAAGCTCTTTAGCGAGCGGCATATCTTCCCGGCATTCAACATTCCGCTGATCTGTCTGCCCGCATCGATCAACAACAGCCTCCCCGGCTCCGAGCTCTCGATCGGCGCCGATACCGCGCTCAACAGCATCGTCGAGGCGGTGGACCGCATCAAGCAGTCGGCGGTCGCCGCGCGCCGCTGCTTCGTCGTTGAGGTGATGGGCCGCGATTGTGGCTACCTGGCCCTGATGGGCGGGATCGCTACCGGCGCCGAGCGGGTCTACCTCCCCGAGGAGGGTATTCGGCTGCGGGATCTCCAGGCCGATCTCGATGAGATGACCTACTGGTTCCAGCGCGGCAAACGGCTCGCCCTGATCATCCGCAATGAGAAGGCGAACCCGGTCTACACGACCGGCTTCATCTGCGACTTGCTCGAAGAGGAGGGGGGCAGCCTGTTCGAGGTGCGCCAATCCATCCTCGGCCACCTGCAGCAGGGCGGCAACCCCTCGCCCTTTGACCGTATCCACGCCACGCGGCTCGCCGTCAAGTGCATCGAGTTCCTGATCGACCGGGCGACCCACGGCCGTCCCGATGGGGTGTTCATCGGCTACAAGGGTGGCCATCTGCAACTCGTCAGTCTCGAGGAACTGCCGCGCATGACAGAGCCCGGCCATACCCGGCCCCGCGAGCAGTGGTGGATGGAGCTCCGCACGATCGCCAACATTCTGTGCCAGCCCCCGGCGGAGCTCCGGGATGGAACCGATGTGAACGCAAAGGATCGCTGATGATCGAACTCCCCGCGGGTCCCCTGGTCAGCACCGAATGGCTGGCCGCGCAGCTTGGCCACCCCCAGCTGCGTGTGGTCGACGTGCGCGGCCTGGTGCTGCCACCCAGCGAGCCCAAACCTCACTACTTCGCCCGCCACGCGGACTATGCGGCTGGTCACATCCCCGGCGCAGTCTACATCGACTGGACCAGCGACCTCGTCGACCTCGACGATCCGGTGCTGGTCCAGGTGGCCCCACCCGCGAAGATCGCGCGGGTGCTGGGTGAACTGGGCATCGGCGATGACACGGTGGTGGTCGCCTACGATGACTGGTTCTCGATGTTCGCCGGACGGCTGCTCTGGGTGTTGCGCTACTACGGCTTCGAGCAGGCCCGCATCCTCAACGGCGGCCTGCTCACGTGGCTTGCTGAGGGCCGCCCGCTCACCACCGTCACGCCCAGCTACCCGCCGGCGATCTTCACGCCCCGCCCCCAGCCTGGGCTCCGCAAGACAGCCGACGAGATCCTCGCCGCGCTGGGCTCGGACACGCTGCTGATCGACGCGCGCAACGCACTCGAGTACCACGGCGAGGAGTCGCGGGCGGCGCGTGGCGGCCACATCCCCGGGGCGGTCAACGTCTTCTACCAGAGCCTGCTCGACCCGGAGCTCCACACCTATGCGACCCCGGAGGAACTGCGCGCCCGGTTTGCTGCCGCCGGCATCGACCTGGCCAGCCTGGAGCAACGTGAGGTGGTGGCCTACTGCAATGGCGGCGTCTCAGCCACGCCCGCAGCACTCGCCCTGGAGCTTGTCACCGGCAAGCGGGCCGCGATCTACGATGGCTCGTGGAACGAATGGGGCAACGACCCGAGCAAGCCGCTCGAGCGGTAGGGGGGTGATGACGCGAGGAGGCGAGGAGGTGAGGAGGCGAGGGAGTAACCGGGTGACGAGGTATGTTTGGTGCAAGTTACCCGCTATTCTGCCCGCCCTGTCATGCTGAGCGAAGCCGCCACCCTGAGCCCTTCGCTTCGCTCAGGAAAGCCTCCGTCGAAGGGGAAGCATCTTCCGCCTCCTGATGCGGTAGCCCCCTCGCGGAGTTTACCCCGAGCGCAGCCGAAGGGCTTAGGGTGACCACCTCCTCGCATGCTCACGCCGCGGCCGCCAGCGCGAGCAATAGCAGGGCCTGCATGCCCCGTCCGAGGTTGGCGGGCTGGATGTACTCGTCGTGGCGATGGGCATTGCCGCCATCGGTGAGCCCGACACAAACGGCGGGGATGCCCATGCTAAGGGGAATATTGGCGTCGGTGCTGCTCTGCTGGAAGCTCACGCTGGCGCCGACCGAGTGGTAGGCGGCCACGGCGGCCTGCACCAGCGGGTGATCGCGCTCGATTGCGCCCGAGGGCCGATCGCCGACCGTCTGCACGTGCAACTGCACATCGGGATGTTCGGCGGCAGCGACCGCGACCAGGCGATCGACCTGCGCGACCAGGTTGGCGAGGGCGGTGGCGCTAACCGAGCGCATATCGAGCAGCATGCTAGCGTGCTCGGCGATGGTATTGACCGACGTGCCGCCCGTGATCACGCCGATATTGAAACTGGTGCGGGGTGTGCGCGGGACGTGCAACTCCGTAATCCGCGCTGCGAGGCGCACAAGGGTATGGATGGCGCTCGGCGTGCCATAGTTGCCCCAGGAGTGGCCACCGGGGGCGACGGCCTCGATCCGGTAGCGGCGCACGCCGATGGCCTGGTGATGAAGCGTGCCGAAGTCGCAGCCCTCGAGGGCGATCACCGAACTGATCCGCGGCTGCAGGCGTTTCACGGCAGCGCGGATGCCGCACAGGTCGCCAAGGCCCTCCTCACCAACATTGGCCACGAACCAGATGTCGCCGCCGTTAGGCAGATCGTGGCGCTGCATAGCCTGGGCCAGGTGAATGAGCCCGGCCACGCCGGTGCTGTTGTCGCCGAGCCCGGGGCCATAGACCCGGTCGCCCTCGTAGCGCAGGCGCAGATCGGTCTCGCGGGGGAAGACCGTATCGAGGTGAGCGGCGATGAGCAGGCCGGGACGCACGGCGTGGCCGGGCCGCCGCCCGTAGACGTTGCCGATCTCATCGCTGGTGACATCACTCAGCCCGAGGGCCCGCAGCCGGTCGAGCACCAGGGCCGAGCGCTCACCCTCATCGAAGGTCGGCGCGGGCACCTGCTGAACAGCGATAGCCGTCTCGAGGATGGGCCGATAGTCGGCGAGGTCAGCGAGTGCTCGCCGTACGGTGGGGGCATCGCGCCATCGCTGGATATCCATGCTGACACCTGGTGGGTTGAACAGACCGTTAATTGACAGATTATTGCCGATTCGGTCGAGGCTGTCAATTTGCCAGCCCCAGGAACTCGTGGCATACTGACGCCGAAAAGCCATTGTTTGCCAGCGAGGAGTGCGCCATGTCGATGCTGCCGACCGCCTCAGTCGCCACCATTGGCGCCCACGAGGGTGAGCAGGTGAGCCTGGCCGGCTGGGTCTATAACAAGACCGAGAAGGGCAAACTGATTTTCATCCAGCTGCGTGACGGCAGCGGGACGATCCAGTGCGTGCTCTTCAAGAAGAACGTAAGTGAGGCGACGTTCGCGCGGGCCCAGGCGCTGACCCAGGAGGCATCGCTGCGGGTCACGGGGAGCGTGCGCGCCGATGCGCGCGCACCGGGCGGCTTCGAACTCGACGTACAGGAGCTCGAACTGGTGGGGCCGAGCCCCGACTACCCGATCGCGCCGAAGGAGCATGGGATCGAGTTCCTGATGGAGCACCGCCACCTGTGGGTACGTTCGTCGCGGCAGCACGCCCTGCTGCGCGTGCGGGCCGAGGTGATCGCCGCCGCCCAGGAGTGGCTGAACAGCCAGGGCTTCGTGCGCTTCGACACGCCAATCCTTACCGCGACCGCCGCCGAGGGGACGACCAACCTCTTCGCCACCGACTACTTCGACCTGGGCAAGGCCTACCTGGCCCAGACCGGGCAACTCTACGTCGAGGCGGGCATGATGGCCTTCGGCAAGGTCTACTGTTTTGGGCCAACGTTCCGCGCCGAGAAGAGCAAGACGCGGCGTCACCTGACCGAGTTCTGGATGATCGAGCCCGAAGTTGCCTTCGCAACCCACGCGGACAACCTGGCGCTCCAGGAACAGTTCGTCAGCGCGATTGTCCAGCGGGTGCTGGAGCGGCGGGCGGACGATCTGCAGATCCTCGGGCGGGATACGACGCTGCTGGAGCGGTGTGTACCGCCCTTTCCACGGATCAGCTACGACGAGGCGCTGGAACTGATCGCGGCGCAGCAGGGCGCGGTGGAAGGGGCCGAGCCGCTGCCCTGGGGCGAAGACTTCGGCGCGCCGCACGAGCAACTGATCGCCTCACAGTACGACCGGCCCGTCTTCGTCGAGCGCTACCCTGCGGCGATCAAGGCCTTCTATATGGAGCCCGACCCGCAGCGCCCGGAGGTGGCGCTCTGCGCTGATCTGCTGGCCCCCGAAGGCTACGGCGAGATCATTGGCGGATCGCAGCGCATCCACGACCCGGATCTGCTCGAGCGCCGCATCGTCGAGCACGGGCTCAACCTTGCGGACTACCAGTGGTACCTGGACCTGCGGCGCTACGGCAGTGTACCTCACAGTGGCTTCGGCATGGGCATCGAGCGGGCAGTCTGCTGGATCACGGGCACCCGCCACATCCGCGAGGCGATTCCCTTCCCGCGCATGCTCTACCGGATCTACCCGTAGCCGCACCCCCACCAGATCTAGCGCACAAAGGTCCGGCGCACGCTCCCGACCAGGGTCCGGGCGGTATCGAGGTAGGCGGTATAGACCCCGGCACGCCCGAAGATGAGCGGGGTGGCCACGCCAAGCAGGATCAGGGCCGGGATCCAGAACAGCGCCCCGAGGAACTGGGTCAGCCAGGCGAAGATCAGCCCGGCGCCGACCAGCACATTGAGCAGTGCAGTGCTGCCGCGCTGGCCGTAGGAATTGCCGATCAACTCACGGAGATTGCCGATCAGCAGCAGCACGCCAGCGAAGGCGCTAACGTGCATCACCAGGCTGGTGCTGAGAAAGCGCATGACGAAATAGATCGCCACCAGCAGCACAATTGCCCCTGCGATGTAGAGATAGGCGGGCTTGATCGGCACCCCACCGATCCGCGTATAGCGGCCGCCATTATTCGTTCCGTTGCCGTTGTACATCGCCGATCCTTTCTCGTGGTGGCTGGCCGCGTCGCTCGCGGGCCGGTCGCGCCATCTGCTGCTTTGACGGGCGCTGACGGGCGTTTGTTGCGGGCGGGCGGTGGCGGCTACTCGTCAAAGACCGCACGGACACGGAACATGCCGTCGCGCTGATCGGGGGCATTGGCGAGCGCTGCTTCGCGGCTGAGCCCTTCGGTCACCGCATCGGGCCGCATCACAGTGACGAGTTCGGTCACCTGCGCGGTGGGCGGAACGCCGGTCACGTCCACCTCTTGCAGCATCGCGATATGGTCAAGGATATTGGAGAGTTGTGAGCGCATCAGTTCGAGTTCCTCGGGGCTGAGGCGCAGGCGCGCGAGCCGGGCCACGTGGATCACTTCTTGCTGAGAGAGCGCCATGGTGATCTCCTCGAATAAGTAAGACAAGGTCTCAGGAAGCCTGAAGGTCTGCCAAGGGCCGTGAGGGAGTGATAGGGTGACAGGGTGACGCCTCATCGCCTCGTCGTCTCATCGCCCGTTGGTCGGTGCACCTGCCAGTGCTCGGAGCCTGGCGGGTCAGCGCAGTGTACCGAGCAGCGCGAGCGGCACCAGGCTAGCGAGGCGGACCCGTTTCAGCGCGGCGCAGGCCCGACTGATGGCTGCGGGCTCGGCGCGCAGGGTGAGCGGCAGAATGTAGCCGCAGACCGGGAGCACCACGCAGACCAGCAGGGCCACTGCGTACCACGGCGAAAGCGGAGCGAGCCAGAGCGGGGCGGCGGCACAGAGCAGCGCCAGGCCCAGCAGGGTGCGGAACATGAGCAACGACGGGCCAACTCCGAAGTAGGTCGCCGTGGTGACAATCCCCGCGCTGGCATCACCGTGCAGATCATCCACAGTGTATAACACTTCCTGGGCGAGTGTGAAGAGGAAGCTCATTGCCACAACGGCCCAGAGCAACAGGGTAAGTCCGTCAGCCGCAAGGGCGCCAAAGAGCAGGATCGAGCCATTGAGCAGGGCGATAGTGAGATTGCCGAGCAGCACCGTTCGCTTGAGGCGCAGGGAGTAGGCCGCGGTGAGAGCCAGGTTCAGCAGCGCGAGGGGCCGAAGTTGCGGCGGGGCGACGAGGGCGCTGCCGAGGGCGAGCGCGGCGAGGATGAGGGCGAGCGCGGCGGCCTGGGGGCGCGAGACGGCCCCGGAGGGGATGGGGCGTTCAGGTTTGGTCAGGCGGTCGAGATCGGCATCGGCATAGTCATTGATCACGAAGCCGAACGCAACGATGAGGGCCACGATCAGCGCTGCGTGGGCGGTCGCAGCACTGAGGATCGCGCCAGCACCGGCGCTCAGGTAGGCACCCAGGAACGTGTAGGCAGCGGCCTGGGCGGCGATCTGGGGCCGGGTGATGTGGATCAGAGCCGTCAGGCGGAGCGGAGTGGTGCGCACAGGTTCCTCGTTCACCCCGGTCAACCCTCGCCACTCAGCCGATCATAGAGCGCCTGGAGCTGTTCATCACTGTAGAGGGTGATGGTGAGTCGGATGCTTCCTGCGCTGCGGGACAGTTGCACCGGTGTCTCCAGGATGGCTTCAAACATGCGCTGTGCCTCGGCGTCCTCGGGCGACTGGGGGCGAGGCCGGGCCTCGCGTGGCGCAGGCACTTCATCGCGCAATGGGCGGGCCACTGGCAGGTTGGTGGCAGGAGCAGCCGGCTGGCGTACCTGGGCCAGGGCGCGCTCGAGATCGAGCCCCTCGGCGACGAGGCTGGTGAGGTGCTCGGTCTCGCGCGCATCGAGCCCGCTGGTGAGCAGGCGTTCGAGCACCTGCGCCTGTCGGTCCAGATCGGTGACACGGAGCAGGGCCTGGGCCTGGGCGAGGCTGAGTGTCCCGCGCAGCAGCGCAGCGCGGGTTGCGGTGGCCATCGCCGGATGCTGAGCCAGTTCGCCGAGGTGCTCGGCCTCGCGCACGCTGAACTCGCGGTTGAGCACCAGGTTCAGGGCTGCCACCTGCTCGTCAGGCTCCTCGAAGCGCAGCAGGGCGCGCCCGTGTCCGGCACTGAGCGTACCCGCGAGCAGTGCCTGGCGCGCCGGCGGCACCAGCTTGATCAGGCGGCGGGTATTGACCACGGCAACCCGGCTCTTGCCGACCCGCCGGGCGATCACTTCATCAGTCAGCCCAAACTCATCCTTGAGCATCTGGTAGGCCAGGCCCTCCTCGAGCGGGTTCAGGTCGGCGCGCTGCACATTCTCGACCAGGGCCAGTTCAAGCGACTGCTGCGCGGTGGCCCGTTTGACGATCGCGGGAACTTCGCTCAGCCCGGCGCGCCGTGCGGCACGCAGGCGGCGCTCGCCGGCAATCAACTCATAGGCGCCGGCCTCGGTTTCGCTCACGATCAGCGGCTGGATCAGGCCGTGTTCACGGATCGACGCAGCCAGTTCATCGAGGGCCTGTTCATCGAACACGGTGCGCGGCTGGCTCCGGTTCTCGCGAATGGCTTCGACCGGCAACTGGCGCACCCCCTCGCCCGTTGCCGGGCCGGGAATGAGGGCATCCAGGCCGCTACCGAGGCCCCGTCGGCGACTCACGCGTGGCGCTCCTCTCGTTGCAGGACTTCATCGGTCAGCGCGGCATAGGCCTGGGCACTCCGGCCGGCGGGCTCATACTCGGCAATCAGCCTGCCGTGGCTCGGCGCCTCGGAGAGCCGCACGCTCCGCGGGATCAGGGTTCGAAAGATCAGCCGCGGAAAGTGCCGCTGGACCTCATCGACCACCTGCTGCGCCAGGTTGGTACGGCCATCATACATTGTCATAACAACGCCGAGGATGTGCAGCCGCGGGTTCAAGCGTTCACGGACCCGCTCCAGCGTTGTCTTGAGCTGGGCCAGGCCTTCGAGGGCCAGATACTCGCACTGGAGCGGGATGAGCACACGGTCGGCAGCGCAGAGCGCATTGAGGGTCAGCAAGCCGAGCGAGGGAGGACAGTCGATCAGCACATAGTCGTAGAGCGCCCCAGCCGACGCAAGCGCGGTGGCCAGGCGCTGTTCGCGTCCCCGGGCATTGACCAGTTCGACCGCGGCACCGGCAAGCTCCTGGTCTGCCGGAACGAGTGAAAACCCAACGCGCCCGGTCGGCATCGTCGCAGCGGCAAGCTCCCCACCCATCAGCAGGTCGTAGGTCGTCACCTCCAGGCTGTTCTTTGCAATACCCAGACTGGTCGTGGCATTGCCCTGAGGATCACAGTCGATGAGCAAGACCCGGTAGTTGCGCCGCGCCAACTCTCCGCCGAGGTTGACCGCGGTTGTGGTCTTGCCGACGCCGCCTTTTTGATTGGCAATCGCGATCGTGCGCGGGCGCATGCTGGCGCTACCCTGTTTCACGTGGAACACTCGCGGTGGCTGGAAGGCTCACCGGCGCAATTGTACCACGGACGGCCAGCCAGCCGACGGTGCCAGGGCGCCGGGGTGAAGCGCGGAGGCGCGGAGGCGAGGAGGCGAGGAGACGAGGAGACGAAGAGACGAGGAGACGAGGAGGCGAGGAGACGAGGAGGCGCGGAGACGAGGAGGCGCGGAGGCGAGGAGGCGCGGAGGCGATAGTCGTCACCCCATCACCCCGGTGCACCCCCCGGCGGCCCGGCGCGCACCCCGCCACCCCGAGGCTCACCCCGGCGCCCCGGCGCCCCGCGGTGGGG
>DAOUBZ010000531.1:0-5629 GCA_034432515.1 Chloroflexaceae bacterium
CATTGGCGCAGCCAATGCTGCGGCCCAATAACCAGGCTCGGACCCTCACCATGGACAATGATCCGATCGCGCTCGTACCGGAGCAGCCGCCGGCGCCCGCCGTACCCGTGGGGCCGGGCTGGACCTGGCGCGATGTGGGCGCCACCATGCTGCTGATCGGCGCCGCCACGGTGGTGCTGACGCTGCTGGCCCGTGGCCTGGTCGCCGCGCTCGGCCTCGAGGTCGAGCAGCGGCTGATCTCGCCCGCCGTCTACATCATGGGCCTGGGCATCTACCTAGCCGCCATCCTGGGCGTCTACCTGTTTGCGGCGCGGCGCGTCGGCTGGGCCGCCATGGGCCTGCGTCCTCCCGAGCGGCGGCACCTGCTGATCGTCCCGCCGCTCTTCCTGCTGGGCATCGTCACGCTGGTGCTGGTCAACGCCGCCGTGGGCCTGCTCATGGGCGGCTTCGAGAACCCGCAGGTCGATGCGCTCACCGGTGGGGCCCCGCTCGCGCCCGCCGAGCTGATCCTGCTGCTCATCCTGGTGGCCGGCGTGGTACCCTTCGCCGAAGAGTTGTTCTTCCGCGGCATGGTCTACCCGCTGATGCGTGGCCGCTTCGCCGCTGCGCCCGCCATCGCGCTCAATGCGGCGGCCTTCGCCGTGGTGCACGTGGTGCCGCAGTTGCTCCCGGGCCTCTTCGTCGTTGGCCTGTTCCTGGCCTACCTGCGCGAGCGCAGCGGCTCGATCTGGCCGAGTGTGCTCTACCACGCCCTGCAGAACGGCATGGCGTTGCTGCTGATCAACGCTGCCCTGTCGGCGGGGGCTGGCTAGCGTCTGGTTCACACCCGCTTACGGGTACACAGCGTTCCGCCCCGGCTCCTCGATAGACATGCTTGCACCCCGGCGTGAAGATCTCTTATCCCTGGCAGCGCCCGGCTGGCGGTACGATCGGCACTATCCGGCCTCGCTGCCGGTTTGCCGCGTATACCCTGCAAGGAGGCAGTGATGCGCATCATTGTCCTGACGACCCAGGATAACTACACCGTCGGGCTGCGATCGGCTGCTGCGACGATCCGCCGCGACCACGGAGTCGCGGTTGAGGTGGCGGTGCATACCGCCGCCGATCTGGCCGATCCGGCGCGCCTGGCGGCGGTTGCGCAAGACGTTGCCGATGCTGATTTTGTGCTCGGCGCGATGCTCTTCGGCGAGGCCTATGTGCGCCCGCTGGAGCCCATCCTGGCCAATGCCCGCTGCCCGGTCGCCGTGATTATGAGCAACCCCGCGCTGACCCGGCTGACCCGGATCGGCAAGTTTTCGCTCGCCGGCCAGGGTGGCGAGGATGGCCACGGCGGCCTTATGCACGCCCTGCGGCCCAAGCACGGCCACGGCGAGGTGTCGCGTCAGTTGACCCTGGTCAAGAGCCTGACCAGGATCCTCAAGTTCCTGCCCGGGCGCTTCCGCGATCTGCATAGCTTCATCAGCCTGCACCAGTTTTGGGTCCACAACAGCCCCGAGAACCTGCAGCGCATGCTCTGCATGATCGGCGAGCGCTACGTGCCCGGGATGAAGGGCCGGCTGCCGGTCGAGGATCCGCATCTCTATCCCGACGTGGCCCTCTGGCACCCCGATGCGCCGGCGCCCTTCGCCGACCTGAGGAGCTACGAGAAGTGGCAGCGCAAGCGCCGGCTAAAGCTCGACCGGGGTGTGGTCGGCCTGCTCTCGCTGCGCGTCATCACCCTGGGCGACAATGTCGCCCACCTGGCGGCGCTGATGCGCGGCCTTGAGGCTCGTGGGCTGGAGGCGCGCCTGGCCTACACCGCCACGCTGGACAACCGCCCCGCGCTCGATACCTTCTTCAAGGATGGCCACGGGCGTTCGACGGTCGATCTGCTGCTCACCACCTCCGGCTTCGCGCTTGCCGGCGGCATGGCCCAGAGCCGCCCCGAGGAGGCCCGCGAGGCCCTCGAGGCGCTCGATGTGTCCTTCCACCAGGCCATCCCCCTGGTCTTTCAGCGGGTCGAGGAGTGGCTACGCGACGAGCGTGGCCTCAGCCCGATGCACATCGCCATGAACGTGGCCCTGGCCGAACTGGAGGGCGCCACCGAGCCGCTGGTCTACGGCGGCCCTTCCGGCGACAGTGGCGTAGCCGTGCCCGTGCCCGAGCAGATCGAGCGCCTGGCCGAGCGCATCGCCCGGCGGGTGGCCCTGCGGCGCAAGGCCAATGCCGAGAAGCGCATCGCGCTGGTGCTCTTCAACTATCCGCCAAACATGGGCAGCATCGGCACCGCCGCCTACCTCGATGTCTTTGCCAGTGTCTACCGGCTGCTTGGCGAGCTACAGGCCGCCGGCTACCGGGTCGAACTGCCAGCCAGCGCCGAGGCGCTGCGCCACATGGTGGTTGAGGGCAACGCCCTGGCCAGCGGCGCCGACGCCAACGTGGCCGCCTACCTGAGCCTCGAGGAGTACCGCCGGCTCTTCCCCGCCTACGCCGAGATCGAGCCCTTCTGGGGGCCGGCCCCGGGCCAGATCAACAGCGATGGGCGACGCCTGCAGATCCTCGGGCGGCAGCTTGGCAACGTCTTCGTCGGCGTGCAGCCGACCTTCGGCTATGAGCGTGACCCGATGCGTATGCTGATGGCCCGCGACGCCGCGCCTCACCACGGCTTTGCGGCCTTCTACGCCTGGATCGACCGCGTCTTCGCCGCCGATGCCGTGGTCCACATCGGCACCCATGGCGCACTCGAGTTTATGCCTGGCAAGCAGGCCGGCCTGGGCCCCAGTTGCTGGCCCGGCCGGCTCCTCGGCGGCTTGCCCAACATCTACTACTACTGCGTCAACAACCCGAGCGAGGGCACCATCGCCAAGCGCCGCGGCGCCGCCACCCTGGTCAGCTACCTCGTGCCCCCGGTGCAGCACGCCGGGCTCTACAAGGGCCTGCGCCAGCTCAAAGACAGCATCGACCAGTACCGCCAGCGCCCCGATGCGGGCCTGCTTGAGACGATCGACGAACTGGCCCAACAACTCGGCCTGGCCGGCGTAGAAACGCCGGACGGCCAGGATGCCGTCGAGCCTGCGCTTGCCGTCGAGCGTTACCTCGCCCGCCTCGGCCACGAACTGCTTCAGGTCGAGCAGCGGCTCATCCCGGTGGGCTTGCACGTCCTGGGGCGCCCGCCCGAGGCGGCTGAGTTGACCGACATTCTGAGCCTGGTCGCCGCCTTCCAGCGCCCGGCCGCCGGCGCACCCACCCTGCCCGAGCGCGTCGCAGCTGCTCTGGGCTTCGACTACGCCGCCCTGCGCCAGGCCGTCGCCCGCGATGCCGCCGCCCAGCAGCGCTGGCGCGCGGTGGAGGATCGCTGCCGCGAGGCCATTGGCCGGCTCGTTGCCGGCGAGCCGCTGAGTGTTGCGGGCATCGCCACGGAGGAGCTCGCGCCCCTGGCCACCTTCCTCCGCGACCTGCTGGCCCGCCTGCGGGCCGACAACGAGCTGCGAGGCCTGCTCAACGCGCTCGCCGGTGGCTATACCCCACCCTCGGGCGGCAACGACGTGGTGCGCGACCCCTCGGTGGTGCCTACCGGCCGCAACCTCCACGGCCTCGATCCCTACCGCATGCCCAGCGAGGCTGCCCAGCTTGCCGGGGCCGGCTGCGTGCGCGAGTTGCTCACTCGGCTCGCAGCCGAGCAGGGCATGCTCCCCGAAACGGTGGCCATGGTGCTCTGGGGTACCGACAACATCAAGACCGGCGGCGAGGGCGTGGCCCAGGCCCTGGCACTGATCGGCGCACGGGCCATCACCGACGAGCTCGGCAAGGTCTCCGACGTGGCGCTGATCCCCCTGGCCGAACTGGGCCGCCCACGGGTCGACGTGGTCTGTACGGTCAGCGGCATCTTCCGCGACCTGATGGCCCACCAGGCCATGCTGATCGACCGGGCGGCGCGTCTCGCCGCGGTGGCCGACGAGCCCGCCGAAGCCAACTTCGTGCGCAAGCATGCCCTGGCCCAGGCCGAGGCCCTGGGCGTGAGCGTCGAGGAGGCGGCGGCGCGTGTCTTCTCCAATGCGCCCGGCAGCTATGGCGCCAACGTCAACCACCTGGTCGAGCAGAGCAACTGGCAGGACGACCAGGAGCTCGGCGAGGTGTTTATGACCCGCAAGGGCTTTGCCCTGACCCCCGCGGGCGAATGGCGCGAGGCGCGGCCCCTGCTCGCGAGCGTGCTGGGCACCGTCGAGGCCACCTTCCAGAACGTCGACAGCGTGGAGACCGGCATCTCCGACGTGGACCACTACTACGAGTACCTGGGCGGGGTGACCAAGAGCGTCGAGCGGCTACGCGGCGCCCGGCCCACGGTGATGGTCGCCGAGGTCGAGGCCTTCAGCGGGGCGAGCAGCAGCCGGGTGCGCTCGCTGGAGCAGATGGTGCGTCTGGAGAGCCGGGCCAAGCTCCTCAACCCTAAATGGTTCGAGGGCATGCTCGCCCACGGCTACGAGGGCGCCCACGAGATCGAGGTGCGGGTCAGCAACACCTATGGCTGGAGCGCCACCGCCGGCGCGGTCGATGGCTGGATCTACCAGGGCGTCGCCGAGACCTACCTGCTGGACGAGGCCATGCGCGAGCGGCTGGCCCAACTCAACCCCCAGGCCACCGCCGGCATGGCCCGGCGGCTGCTCGAAGCCAGCGAACGGGGCTTCTGGCAGGCCGACGAGGAGACGCTCGAGCGGCTACGCGGCATCTACGCCGACCTGGAAGACCGGCTGGAGGGGATAACGGGATAGGGGAGCGTCGAAGGTCAGGGCCTGATACGCGCTAACAGTGCGTCAATCGAGTCGAACCGGCTGAGGATGCGGCCCCGCGCAGGGCGGATGAGCGCGTGCCGCATCCTCAGGGTATTGCTTCCGGGGCATGTGCGCGGAGGCGTACTGTTTCGAGGCCCTGGCGCGCCGCCTGTGCCACCTGGGCTTCTTCGTCGGTACTGAACTCGCGAAAGAGCGGCTCCAGACGCATATCCCCAATGTCTGCCAGAATGGTCAGCACCACTGGCAGGTTTTCTCGTTTGCGAACCGCGTCAAGCAGCAGGGGCAGCGATTGCCCATCGGCCTGGACGAGGAACATCCCGGCCAGTTCACGGACCGTTACATCCGTAGAATTGAGCGCACGCACCAGTCCCCGGCCTGCAGCTGGCAGGCGGGTTGTGCGCCACAGGGCGTTATTCGCGTAGAGGCGCACGAGTTGCCCCACTTCCACCTTGCTCCCTTCAGCACAGGATGTATTGTCACAGCATACTGCCCAGATTGTACTGGATCCAGGTTTGTGGGGCAATGACAGCCCCGTGGTCAAACCAGATCGGCAGGACGGTTTCCTGAATCGCCGGATCCTTAAACCGCTGTCCGCCACCATCGGCCAGGATGACCAGATCCAGGCGCACACGAAGTGAGACAGTCTTGTTGATCCGTGAAAAGGCCGGCTGGTACTTATAGCACACCATTCGGATATGACGTAACGTTTTGAAATGCGGGCCATGCCGCCCCATGGTCGATCCACGCCCCGTGGTGGTCCCCTCTCAGAATACTGCTGGCAAACCCCGTTTTGCTCACGCCGGGTGCGCGGGCGTCCCGCCCGCCTGCGGGCCGGAGGCCCGCGTACCCGGGTTTGCCAG
>DAOUBZ010000532.1:0-5276 GCA_034432515.1 Chloroflexaceae bacterium
GGTGGGGTGGGGGGCGGCGCCCCCAACACCTCCAGACAAACGAGCGTTACGAACGATGGCTCAGGCCGGCTGCCACAGCGTGATCATGCCATCTCCCGCACCCGAGGCCAGAAACGCGCCGTTGGGCGCGAAGGTCACCCGTGCGACCCCGCTGCTGTGGCCGCTAAGCACCTGACGTAGCGACCCATCCAGGGTGTGCCAGAGCCTGATCTCACCGTCCACGCCGCCCGAGACGGCCAGCAAGCCATCCGGGTGCAGCGCCACGCAGCGCACCGAGTGCTCGTGGCCCTGCAACTGGTGCCGCAACCCGCCACTCTCCATGTCCCAGAGCAGCACCGGCCCCTCGCCCGCACTCGAGACCAGCAGCGAGCCATCGCGGCTGTAGGCCAGGCTGATCACCGCACCGCGATGGCCCGCGAGCACTGTCTTCACCACCCCACGGCTCAGGTCATAGACCCTGATGCGCCCGTCGCCACAGCCCAGCGCCAGCGTACGCCCGCCTGGCCCGAGCGCCAGGCTCAACGCCCCACCATCGGGCGCGATCCGGTCGAGCAACGCCCCGTCACTCACTCGCCACAGACAGACGATCCGGTCGGCGCCGGTGGTCATCAGCAGCTGCCCATCCGGGCCGAAGACGACACTGCCGAAGTAGCCACGGTGGCCGCCAACCGTGCGCAGCAACCGCCCACCTCGCGTCTGCCAGAGCTTGACCACCTCGCTGCCCCCGGTCGCCGCCAGCGTGTGACCGTCGGGGCTGAAGGCCACGCTCAGCACATTGCTCCCCTGCTCGTCGAAGACCCCAACCAGGGCGCCGTCAGTGACGCGCCAGAGGCGCACCGTCCCATCCCAGCCGCCCGAGGCCAGCTGCCGCCCATCGGGGGTGATGTCAAGGCCCCAGACGGCCCCGCGATGCCCGGCGAGCCGCCGGACCGCCTTCACCGTGCCAGCCTCCCAGTCAGGTGCGCGCCGCCCGACGATGTTACGCACCCACAGGGTGCGCCAGCGCGAGAGCTGGGCCTGCAGTTCGACCCGGAAACCAGCACCTGAGCGATCGCGCAGCAGCAGCGTCCCGCGCAACTTGCCGCCCTCGCTCACCCGGCGCATATCGGCGGTCAGCTTCAGCCGATGCTGCTGGCCAGGCGGCAGGCTCAGGCGCTGCTGGGCGGGGATCACCCAGCGGGGCGCCTGCACCTCGAGGCAGAGGTAGCGCCGCCCGGCGTTCGAGAGCGTCACCCACTCGCTCTGGCGATCATCGACGCCGAGTGTGCCATAGGCAATCACACGCCGATCCGCCACCAGGCGCGGCGTGGCCGCCCCGAAGTCGCCCGGGTCGAGCATGGCGAGCAACTCATCGAGGCCGGCGTCGCGGTCGCCACTGTTGCGCGCGACGATGGCGCGCATATCGCTGGCCAGCCTGGTGCGACCCCAGCGGCGCGCCACCTGTTCGGGCAGGTTGCCGTAGAGCCAGGCGGTCGCCAGTTCCCAGTGGCTCTCGGCCCAGAGAGCCAGGGCATGCTCATCGGGGGGGGTGGCGCCATCGGGCGCCTGGAGCGGCGCCGCGGCCACGGGCGCGATCAGCCGGTCCAGCGCGGCCAGGAACTCGGTGGCAGTTGGCCGCTCCTCGGGGCGGAAGGCCAGACCACGCCCGATCAGCACCTCGATCTCGGGATGCAGGCGCGGGTTGATGCCACGTACCGGAGGGAAGGGATTGATCGCGCCGCGCAGGAAGTCCGGCAGCTCGGCGCGGGTCAGGGTCGGCTGGAAACCGGTGAGCAGCAGATGCAAGGTTGCGGCCAGGGCATAGACATCGCTGCGCGGCTCGGCTTTGCCACGCCATTGCTCGGGGGGTGTGAAGCCGAGGGTGCCGGCCAGTTGCGTATGGCGCGGGTCAAGCGCAGGCTGCATGGGGGCGGCGCGCGAGAGCCCGAAGTCGATTAGCCAGACGCGCCCGGCGCTGTCGATGATGATGTTCGAGGGTTTTACATCACGGTGCAGCACTGGCTCGGGGCGCCGGCTGTGCATATAGGCCAGGGCCGAGGCCACGTCGCGCACGATCGGCAGGGCAATCTCCGGGGGCATGCTCCCGTTCTGTTCGCGCAGGATCTGGCTGAGATCCCGCCCCTCAACATACTTCATCACCAGCATGCCGAGCTCGGGCAGAAACTCGTAGATCTCGGGGATGTGGGGATGCCCGGGTGTATTGAGCGTGACGAGCAGCTGTGCCTCGCGGCGGAAGTTCTGCGCAGCCTGATCGCGGGTGCGGGTGCTCCAGGCCGGGTTGGGGCTGTGACGCTTGGCCACGGCGAAGCGGTTCAACTCCCGATCGCTCACCAGGTAGGCCTCACCGAAGCCCCCCCGCCCGATCGCGCGCTCGACCACATAGCGCCCCCGCGGATCGATCGCCATGCCATGGGGCAATTCGACCTGAGCCTCGGCAGTAGCAGGCGCCAGTGACGCAGCGGCGGACACACCAGGCGCGACCCGGGCGCCGCACGCGTTGCAGAAGCGCGAGCCGCTCGGGTTGGTGTGGCCACAGGCTGGGCAGATAACGGCAGGCGGCGCCATGGCTAACCGGTCCCGCGCACGAAGATATTCGGCCAGGCACGGAAACGAGTCAGGAACGGCTCACGCGCGACCTCCACGCCGTCCTCGACGATCAGCCGGTAGACGGTGATATCCCGCCCGCTGCGGGCCATGTCGCTCTGGCGCACCGTGCCGCGCGGCAGGCGTGGATCATCAATATAGACCGGTTCCGCCGGCGCGCGCACCTCATTGGTGACCAGCGGGCCTTCCATCCGCACCTGGCGTGGCAGCGGCGTACCGTACAGGCGCACGGCAAGCACCTGGGCGCCCTCGTCTACTTCGGTCTGCATGAGCAGCCAGTTGCCGGTATCGTTGATGAACTTCAAGTCGGACACGCCGGTGTAGATCGCTGCATCGAGGCCCTGACCGTCACCATACGGCCCGAGGCCAAAGCGATCGTACCAGCTAATGTAGAAGGCGTGGGCGTGCCGTTCGGTCACCGGCAGACCGGCCCAGAAGCCGGCGCGAAACACCGTAGTCGAAACCTGGCACACCCCGCCGCCCCATTCGAGCTGCGTCCGGTTGCCGATGATCGCGTAGCCTTCAACGAAGCCATTCTCGGCATTGACTTCGCCCAGCTGGCGGTTGAAGGAGAACTCCTCGCCCGGCGCGATCAGCACGCCATCCATGCGCCGGGCGCCAGCCTTGATGTTGGTGATCCGGTAACTGGCCGAGCCAGCGAAGCTGCTCTTGCCCTCAGCCACCAGGTCGCTGATGCCCAGCGTGTCGAGGTTATCGGCGCTGATCTGCGGCTGCAGCTCATCGCCGGGCAGGCTGAGCGTGCGCGTGATCGGCGAACTGGTGAGCAGCAGGTTGCCGAGCGCCGCGACGGCCTCCTCCTGGCGCAGGCGCCAGCCGGGACGCCCCTCCTCGACGATGCGCACGGTGCCGTTGCTGAAGCGCAACCGGGGCTCGGCCGTGCCGGTGTCGGCCAGCTGGGCCAGGCCCTCGACGGCCCGCGCAAGCCGTTCGCCATCGACCGCCACCTCTAGCCGCCCGTCCAGCGGCTGAACACGCAGCAACTCGGCGAGGCGCTCTGGCTCCCAGACCCAGCGCTGCTCGCCGCGGCGCAACTCGATCGGGCTCTGCAACAGCTCACTCGCCCGACCCTGGGCAACGACCAGCGCCCCATCGTCGATCAGCGGCTCAAGCGCGCGCGTGCGGATCGGTACCTCACGGGGCTGCAGATCGCGCAGAGCGAGCAGCACATCGTTGGCGGTCGCATCGACCAGCACCTGAACCCCCGGGGTGCTTGGTGTACCGACCACGCGGGCCGTGGCGATGCTCAGCGCCGCATTCTCGGGCGGACGCTCGATCACCGGCGCCAGGCCGAGCAGGTAGTGCTGCAACGCCTGCTGGTCCACCACGACCCGTGGCGTGATCTCCA
Source organism: Chloroflexaceae bacterium (assembly GCA_034432515.1). GTDB lineage: Bacteria > Chloroflexota > Chloroflexia > Chloroflexales > Chloroflexaceae > JACAEO01. The sequence continues at coordinate 3,971 of DAOUBZ010000532.1, forward strand.
GGCCCTGCCGCCAGAGCAACCACAGCTCGCGCAGACGGGTGATCGGATCGCCATGCCGCCCGGCAGCCAGGGCGGCATCCGCCACGGCACGCGTGTCGAGCCGCGCCCCCAATTCGGCCAGGGCTGGTGTCCAGCGCTGGCCCCCATAGACCAGCGCAACCGGCTGGTCGAAAAAGGGCGCGTAGCGCTCGGCGAGCGCAGCACTGATCGTCGCGCCACTCATCCCCGCAACGGGCTGGCCCTGCACCGCGACCCCGGGCAGCGCCTGGTCGGCGAAGAAGACGTTCAGCGTATAGGGCAACAGCAAGGGCAGCGCAAGCAGCACAGCCAGCAGTGCGAGCACACTGCCGACGCCACGGCGACGCCGGGCGGCAGGCGCCCGCCGCCGTGGTGGCCGCCGGGGTGGCTCCTCGGCAGGGGGCGGCTCCGGTGGCGCCTGCGTGCCGCCGGCGCGCCGCCGCTGGATGGGCCCGTACTCCTGGAAGTAATCGTCGATGGGCATACCGCTATCGGGGCCGTGTGGGCAAGAGGTGGAACTGGCGCATTCCGCTGCAGGATGCTGCCCATATTGTACTGAACCTTGCCCCCGGGCACAAGTTTGACACGCGGGGCAGGGCTGACTATAATATCGCCGGGCCTCTAGCTCAACGGTAGAGCAGTTGACTCTTAATCAATTGGTTCAGGGTTCGAATCCCTGGGGGCCCACCACTGATGGCGCGGCTGAGCGGCGAACAGAGCCCTCAGCCGTTTGTGTGTTCGCTGGCAGTCTCCTCGGTCGGGCTGCGCCGTCCGAAGCGGAAGTAGGCCAGCGGGCCGACAAAGCTCACCAGCGAGGCGGCCGCCCAGGCCCACTTGCTGCCCCGGATCTGCCCGGCCGGGCGCCGCGCAATGTCCCACAGCGCGCTGGCCAGCAGACTCAGCTGCAGGCTCGCCAGAGCGAGAATCAGCCGTCGCTGGCCTGGGCTCAACTCACGCCATCGCTTGCCTTGCATCGTTCGTCCCCCTTCATTTTCACCTTAGGCCACATTCGCGGGGCGCACAACGCCGCGATGAAAACCGGCCCCTGTACGGACGCAGCGCACTGCGTCCGTACCCGCCTATTTTTACATCAGTACTACAACGAGGGTTGTCATTCCGAGCCCTTCGCGGAGGTTACCCTGAGCCCTTCGCTTCGCTCAGGGTAACCTCCGCGAGGAACCGCGGCGGTGATGCCACACCGAGACCCTTCGCTCCGGCTACGCCTCCGCTCAGGGTGACAGGCGTACAGCGTACTGATGCGGCAGAAGGCCAACCTTCGTTGTAGTAT
>DAOUBZ010000533.1:0-4615 GCA_034432515.1 Chloroflexaceae bacterium
AGGGGGGTGGGGTATGTGGGGCCTGGGGGCGCAACTCCCCAAAAACCTACCCCTGGCGCGGGGTAGGGGGGTGGGGTATGTGGGGCCTGGGGGCGCAACTCCCCAAAAACCTACCCCTGGTAGGGTGGAAGGTGGGGAGCGGCGCCGCGGGGCTTGACAGGGGGCGGGAGGGGTGTGATAATAAATACCGATTAGGGGGAATAATCGGAAGCTATGAACCCCGAACCACCACAAGTTGACATAACCAATCACGCCCCGCTCGCCCCCGCCGTCACCATCGATCCCCAGGCTGCCGCTGCCGCTGACCGCGCCAGTGCCGCCGCCGCCTTCAGCGAGTATCGCAGCCGCGTCGATGCCGATACCCTGCGCCGCCAGGAGGCCGACCTGGCGCTCTTCGCCCTCTTCCTCGCCGAGGTCCAGGCCATCCCCTCCGCCGAGGCCCCCGCCTTCGGCGCGCGCCTCGCCTATACGGCCAGCCCCTGGGCCAATGTGACCCACGGCCTCGTCGCCGCCTTCCTGCACTGGCAGCTCCAGGCCGGCTATGCCATCGGCTCGATCAATGTGCGCCTCGCCACCGTGCGCCGCTACTGCGCCCTCGCCCATAGCGCCGGCGTTATCGCAACCGAAACGCTGGCCCAGATTCGCACCGTGCGCGGCTTCGGCGGGCGCCAGGCCCGCGCCATCGATGCCCAGCGCCAGCGCAGCCAGACCCCCACCCGCCTGAGCAGCAAGAAGGCGCAGCCGCGCGTGCTCAACGCCGACCAGGTACGTACCCTCAAACAGCAGCCCGACACCCCCCAGGGACGCCGCGATGCGCTGCTCGTCTGCCTGCTCGCCGACCATGGCCTGCGCGTCGGTGAACTGGCCGCGCTCCAGGTCGGCTGCATCGACCTCGCCCGTGGCACACTTACCTTCTACCGCGAGAAGGTCCATACTACCCAGACCCACCGGCTCAGCGCCGATGCCCTGGCCGCCGCCCACGCCTACCTGCGCCACGACGCCACCAGCAGCGGCCAGTTGCTGCGTGGCTCACGCAAAAACGGCGAGCTCTGGAAGGGCATGTCCGTCCGGGCCATCCGCGAGCGCGTCGCGCTGCTCGGCGAACGCATCGGGGTCAGCGACCTCGCGCCGCACGACCTGCGCCACACCTGGGCGACCCGCGCCGCGCGCGGCCGCAGTGACCCCTTCGCGCTACGCGACGCCGGCGGCTGGAACAGCCTCGTGATGCCGAGTCGTTATGTCCAGGCCAATGAGGTGGCGAACGCCGGCATCGCGCTTGATACGCCGGAAGAGGAGTAAATGTATTTGAAGGGCCGTATTCCGGCGGAAGGCACATGATTATACGGCGCGGCGACGTGACCGTCACCCTGCCCAACCCGCATCGCGGCGACATCGGCGTGGGCCTCCTGGCGACCGTGCTGCCAGGCAGGGGTGAGCCGCGAGGAGTGGGAGCGGGTGTCGCGGGTCGAGCGCGTCCAGTCGCATTCAGCGTGGTGGGGACGGCGGGAGTTGAACCCGCACGCCTTGCGGCACATGATCCTAAGTCATGCGCGTCTGCCAATTCCGCCACGTCCCCAGGTATTCGGGGCGAGTATAGCACGCGCCCAGCGCGCTGGCAAGCACATTGCTTGCGGCCCGTCCCCGCAACGTGCTATACTTTTTGTGCCGCAATCATGCCGCACAGGCTTCGTGGCCACCGGCCCCGAAGCGGGGAGCAGCCATGAAAGCCGTCGTCATGGCCGGTGGCGAGGGCACACGCCTCAGACCGCTCACCATCAACCGCCCCAAGCCGATGGTCTCCCTGGTCGATCGGCCTGTGATCCAGCATATCATTGAGCTGCTTAAACTCCACGGCATCACCGACATTATCATTACCGTCCAGTACCTGGCCAATGCCATTCAGGACTACTATGGCGATGGCAGCCAGTACGGTGTCAACATCACCTACTCGCTCGAAGAGGTGCCGCTCGGCACCGCGGGTAGCGTCAAAAACGCCGAGCACCTGCTCGACGAGCCCTTCCTGGTCATCTCCGGCGACGCCCTGACCGATTTCAACCTGACCGAGATCATCGAGCGCCACAGCGCCGCCCACGCGATGGCGACGATCACCCTGACCCACGTCGCCAATCCACTCGACTACGGCGTGGTGATCACCGACGAGGACGGGAACGTCCGCCAGTTCCTCGAAAAGCCCAGCTGGGGCGAGGTCTTCTCCGATACGGTCAACACCGGGATCTACGTGCTCAACCCCGAGGTCCTCGCCTATATCGAGCGCGGCAAGAATACCGACTGGTCCAAAGATGTCTTCCCCCGCATGCTGCTCAAGGGCGACAAGATCCAGGGCGTGATCGCCGAAGGCTACTGGACGGACGTCGGCACGATCGAGGAGTACATGAAGGCCTGTGGGGATTACCTCTCGGGCCGCGTGAAGCTGCCGCGCCTGGGCCAGAACATCGGCGGCGACATCTGGGTGCGCGGCGATGTCGAGATTGCGCCCGACGCCCAGCTGCACGGGCCGATCTACCTCGGCAATGGCGTCAAGATCAAGGGCGGCGTGATCGTCCACGGCCCGTCGGTCATCCGCGACTATACGATCATCGATACCCGCGCCAACATCGACCGCTCGATCATCTGGCGCAACTCCTACATTGGCGAGCGGGCCGAACTGCGGGGCGCGATCGTCCTGCGCCAGTCGACCATCCGCCAGCGGGCCATGCTCTTCGAGGGGGTGGTCGTCGGCGACGGGGTGCAGATCGGCGCCGGGGCGGTCATCCAGCCCAATGTCAAGATCTGGCCCAGCAAAGAGGTCGATGAGGGTGCGACGGTCTCCAGCAGCATCATCTGGGGCAGCCAGGGCCGCCGCGTGCTCTTTGGCCGCTACGGGGTGACGGGCCTGGTGAATATCGAGATCACGCCCGAGTTCTGTGCCAAGCTGGGCGCAGCCTTCGGCGCAACCCTGCCCCGTGGCGCCAGTGTCACCATCAATCGCGATCCCCACTATACGCCACGTATGCTCAAACGGGCGATCGTGGCCGGGCTGCCCTCGGCCGGGATCAATGTCTGCGATCTGCAGAATGTGCCCATTCCCGTGGCCCGGTACTACACCTATGCCACCGGCGCCGTCGGCGGCGTGCACGTCCGTCTCTCACCTTATGACAACCGCGTGATCGAGGTGAAGTTCTTCGACGAGCGTGGCCTCGATATCACGCCGGGCACCGAGCGCAAGATCGAGACGACCTTCTTCCGCGAGGACTTCCGCCGGGCCTACCTGGATGAGATCGGGCGCATCACTTATGGTGAAGATATCGAGCGCACCTACACCGATGCCTTTATCAAGGCGTTGCGCCCCGATGCGCTGGAGGCCCTGGGCCGTAGCTTCCACCTGGTGGCCGATTACGCCAATACCAGCGCCAGCGCCATCCTCTCACCCACCCTGCGACGCTATCACGTTGACGCGGTCGAGTTGAATGTCAACATTGACGAGCGCATGGTCTTCCTCGTCCCGGCCCAGTTCGAGGCAGCAATGCAGCGGCTGGTCCAGATCACGCCGGTCGTAGGCGCCCGCCTGGGGGCGCGGCTCGATACCGGCGGCGAGAAGCTCTACGTCGTCGATGACCTGGGCACCCGCCTGCACCCACTCAAGGCGCTCGCTGCCGTCACCGCGCTGGCCATGCGCGCCAATGGCGGTGGCACTGTTGCGGTTCCGGTGACCGCGCCACGGGCCTTCGAGGAGATCGCCGCCCGCTACGGCGGCCAGATCCTGCGCACCAAGGCCACGGTCGGCGCCCTGATGCAGACGGCCTCGCAGCAGCCCGACCTGCTGTTGCTCGGCGACGGGACCGGGGTCTACATCTTCCCGAACTTCTTCCCGGTCGCCGATGGCATGTTCGCCTTGATGAAGTTGATGGAGTTGCTGACCATCACTGACACGCGGCTCAGTGATGTGATCGCCGAATTGCCCCCCTACTACATGTTCCAGAGCCGGGTGCCCTGCCGCTGGGAGACGAAAGGCAAGGTGATGCGTCTGCTCAACGAGCAGTACGCCGAGCGCTCGACCAATCACATCGATGGGATCAAGATCGAGCTCGGTGGCGAGTGGGTGCTCATCCTACCCGATCCCGATGGCCCCTTCTTCCACATCATTGCCGAGGGCAGTAGCGATGAGCAGGCCCGTATCCTGGTTGAGAAATACTCGAGCCTGATCACCAGCCTCCAGTGATCGTATGGTATGATAGCGGGCAGATCCGCTGATAAGCACAAGGAGCGCACCGATGAGCGAGGGCACAAAGACGCGTCCTACCCGGGGCAGCAACGTGATGCTCGATACGGTGGAAGGGGTGGCTGGCGGTGTGGCCCGTTTTGGCTACGGTCTGCTCGACATGGGGCTCGGCCTGCTGCCATCCCAGTCGCGCCAGCATATGCGCAACGCCATCCGCGAACTGAGCTACGCCTTCGCCAGTCTGCCCGGCGATTTCGCCGAGATCGCCGGCGTTGAAATTGAGCGCTGGGCCAGCGTGAGCGACGAGGCCGCGCCGTCCACCACCGTGGCCGCCACGGCCTCCGCCACGGGCGCATCCGCCCCTGCGGGCGGCGCATCCGCCCCCGCCGCCGGTAG
>DAOUBZ010000534.1:0-7567 GCA_034432515.1 Chloroflexaceae bacterium
CCTCCCCTGGCAGGGGAGGGGGTAGGGGGGTGGAGTATGCGGGGCCTGGGGGCGCAACTCCCAAAAACCCTACACCTGAGAGAGGGCTGGGGTGGGGGCGAGAAGCTTATTTGATAAGGTATTGGTACTAGCCCCGGGGTTCGACGCCGTGGCCGGCCGCGATGTGCGCGAGCTCAAGGCGCCCCCCCTGCTGGCGATAGCCGCCCGTGAAGGGGTTTTCGGCCAGAAACATGGGTGTGTCGAGGTCGACGAACGTGAAGCCGCCCAGCCCCGCGGCGAAGTGGGCCGACATGCTCATGGCGAGCAGTGACTCGACCATGCCGCCGATCATCAGGCGCAGCCCGGCCGCGCGGCAGATCGCCGCGATATCGAGCGCCTCGACCACGCCGCACTTCATAAGTTTGATATTGACCACGTCGGCAGCGCGCTCGACGGCCAGGCGCAAGACGTTGGCGGCGCTGCTGGCCGTCTCGTCGGCGGCTACCGGCACCCCACCCCAGCGGGTGAGCTGGCGCAGCCCCTCCCAGTCGTCGCCGGGCACGGGTTGCTCGAGCAGGGCCGGGCGGATGTTGTGCAGTTGCAGCGCGCCCATAAGCTCGAGCGCGGTCTCGGCGCGCATACCACCGTTGCCGTCGAGGATCAGCGGCGCGTCGGGCACAACGGTGTGGATGGCGACCAGCCGCGCCAGGTCGAGGCCCGGGTCGCCCGAGCCGATCTTGACCTTGATCACCCTGATCCCGCGGTCGACGATCGCCAGCGCGGCCGTGCTTGCCTCCTCCACCGTGCCGGTGGTGATGGTCATATCGGTCTCTAGCGTGCTGCCGGCGCCGCCGAAGAAGACGTAGAGCGGCATCTGCGCGCGGCGGGTGAGCGCGTCGAGCAGCGCGGTCTCCAGCGCGCAGCGGGCCGCACCGGCATTGCCGATCGCTGCGCGCAGCGCCGCGGCGATGGGGCGCCACTCGCGCACATCGGCGCCCTCCACCTGTGAGCGGACAGCCTCGAGCGCGGCCAGCGCGCTGGCCTGGGTCTCGCCGTTGAAGGCGGGAAAGGGGGCGGCCTCGCCGTAGCCGCGGGTGCCGTCAGCCAGTTCCAGCGTCACCAGCAGGTTGCGGGCGAGATCCTGAGCGCCGCCGGCGATGCCGAACGGGGCGTGCAGCGGGATGTCGAGGTGTTCAACGGTGAGCACGCGGATGGTGGTCGGGGTGGGCATAGGTTCTGATCCGTTGAGCAGGCATAGCCTGAAAGTGAGCAGGCATAGCCTGAAAGCGCCTGGTGGCATGACACGCCACCAGGATAGCCTTCCTAATGTGATGCGGCAGTGCCGGCGAACGGCCCGTCGTTCAGCCGCCGCGAGCGCGCCGCATACGATGGCTTCAAAATCGCCGTGTTGCCTTGTGCCGCATCAGTGAGCCGTACGCCTGTCACCCTGAGCGGAGGCGTAGCCGGAGCGAAGGGTCTCGGTGTGGCATCACTGGCGGGATTCCGAGCGAAGCGAGGAATGACAACTCTCGTTGCAGTAATAGCCTCCTCCGACGCTATGCGCGAATTGTAGCCCGGGATCGTGGTAGTGTAAAGCTGGCTGGTGAGCGCGTACTGGCGCTCGGTGCAGGGATAACGGGCACGCGCTCTGGTACGGCTGTGATGAATGTGCCGCCCAACCATTGGATGCGTCGCTTTATCCTGTTCGAGCCATGCGGTGTTCGACCGCCATGCGTCTGCCTGTTCCTGCCTGTGCCAGGTTAGCCCCGGGCCTGGCGGCGCAGGTAGGCGCTGATCGTCACCAGCACGATCAGCGCGCCCAGCGCCTGCCATAGCGAGCTCAGCCGCTCGCCGAGCAGCAGCGCGGCAAGCGCCAGCGTGGCGATGAGCCGCCAGGCCATGGTGCTGCTCACCAGGGGCGCGCCGAGGTGGCGCAGGGCGGCGATCTGGCCGACGTTTGCGCCAAGCAGCACGCAACCCACGAAAGCGCCAAATACCGCCCAGTCGCTCGGGCCGAGCGCCACGAAGCGCCCCAGGTCCTCGCCCAGCACCAGGCTGATCGCCCCGGTGACCAGGCTCAGCGCGATCAACTGTACCAGCAGCACTGCCTCACCGGACACGGCGTCCTTCACCGTGCGCGGCACGAGCAGCATGTAGAGCGCCAGGCAGAGGGCCGAGCCGAAGGCCAGGGCGATACCCAGCAGGTCGCTGGCGGTAAGGCTGAGCATGCGCCCGTGGCCGGCGATGTCGCCGCTCATCATCAGCAGCGAGCCGATGATCGAAAGGCCGATCGCGGGCCATGTGTAGGGCGGCAGCGCCTCGCGGAACAGGCCGGCGCTGAGCAGGGCCACCAGCAGTGGGGTCATCAGCGTGATCAGCTGCACGTAGATCGCCAGGGTGAAGCGGGCAGCGAGCAGATTGGTGATTGCGCGCAGCACAACCACCAGCGTGAAGCCCCAGATCACCCGTGAGCGCAGTGCCCGCCCGTCGATCTGCCGCAGCACAAAGGGCGCATAGAGCACCAGGGCAAGCAGGTTGCCGAGGGCGAGCAGGGCCATACTCGGCAGCGCGCTCACCGTTTGCAGGTAGCGGGCGAACACCGGGTAGGCGCCCCAGCCCGTATGGGCGAGCAGCGCCACCAGGAGCCAGCGCCACGGCGCCCTGGCCGCGCGGCGCGCCCCGGCCGCTGTCGTTGCTTTGCCCATACCCGGGTCAGGCCCAATCCAGCGTCACGATCAGTCCAGCCCCAGGTAGGCCTTCTGCACGGTCTCGTTCTCGCGCAGGGCCTGCGCGCTATCCTCGAGCACGATCGCGCCGCTCTGCAGCACATAGCCGCGGTTGGCGATGCTCAGGGCCTGGAGCGCGTTCTGCTCGACCAGCAGCACCGTGGTGCCCTGGCCGTTGATCGTCTTGACGATCTCGAAGATCTGCTCAACCAGCACCGGGGCCAGGCCCATCGAGGGCTCATCGAGCAGCAGTACCTGGGGGCGGGTCATCAGCGCGCGGCCAATCGCGAGCATCTGTTGCTCGCCGCCGGAGAGCGTGCCACCCTTTTGCGCGGTGCGCTCGCGCAGGCGCGGGAAGAGCGTAAAGACGCGCTCCAGGTCGTCGTGGTAGGCCTGGCTGCGGGTGCTGTGCAGGTAGGCGCCCATCTCCAGGTTCTCCAGCACCGTCAGGCGCGGGAAGATGCGGCGCCCCTCGGGCGACTGGGCGATGCCCAGTTTGACGATCTCGTGGGCCGGCACCTTGTCGATGCGCTGGCCGCTGAAGTGCACCTCGCCGCTGCGCGGGTTCAGCAGCCCCGAGATGGTGCGCAGGGTCGTGCTCTTGCCGGCGCCGTTCGAGCCGATCAGCGTAACGATCTCGCCTTTCTCAACGGTGATCGAGACGCCCTTGAGGGCGTGGATCTTGCCATAGTAGGTGTGGACGTTCTTGAGCTCAAGCAGGGCCATAGATTTCCTTGTTTGGGCCTGGCATCACCAACTCAGGGCTCCGCAGCGAGCGCGATGGCATAGATCACGGCGCCGCCGGTGCCATCGCGGTTGCAGCCGGGAAAGCTGCGGTCAAAGAGCGAGCGATAGTAGGCGAGACTGGTCAGGTTGGGGCGCTTGCGCCACTCGTAGACGATCGCGCGGGGATAGCCCTGTTCGGCATCATAATCTACGCTGGTGGCGATCGTCCCGCGGCAGGCGCACATGGTCGGGTCGGGGTAGCAGCGGGTGCGCTCCCGCTCAAGCTCGGCGATCCAACTGAAGAGCCGGGGCACCGTCCAGGTGACTGGCTGGCGGCAATCATCGTGCAGCGCGACGGCTGTTGTGCCATCGATCAGGAACTCCTGATCACAGGCGCCGCCGGCCGTCTGCTGGGTAATGGTGAGTTTGTAGCGCGGCGGGGCCTGCGCCAGCCAGAGGCGACGGGCCTCGGCCAGGGTCGGCGCGGCGGTGGCGGGCTGGCGCAGCGCCAGCAGCGCGCCCAGGCCCAGCAGGAGCGCAAGCGCGCCAATCACGCTTGCCCGGCGCCAGCGGCCCTGTCCTCCTCGGCTCATCGGCCTGCTCCTACGCCGCTGCTGCACCCGCAGCGCCCTTGCCCAGGTAGGCCTCGATCACCCGTGGGTTGCTGCGGATGGTCGCGGCGTCGCCTTCAGCGATCTTGGTGCCGTAATCGAGCACGCTGATGCGCTCGGAGATCGCCATCACCAGGCGCATATCGTGCTCGATCAGCACCACGGTGAGCCCCAGGTCGTCGCGCAGGCGGCGGATGAGCTCGGTGGCCGCATCGGTCTCCTGCGGGTTCATGCCGGCTGTTGGTTCGTCGAGCAGGATCAGCTTCGGCTCGCCAGCCAGGGCGCGGGCAATCTCCAGGCGGCGCTGGTCGCCGTAGGGCAGGTTCTTGGCCAGTTCGTCGCGCTTGGCATCCAGGCCGACATAGGCCAGGCGCTCGCGGGCCCGCTCGCGGGCCTTTGCCTCCTCGCGCCGCACCCCGGGGGAACGGGTAAGGATCTGCCAGAATGGCGCACGCAAATGGGTGTGCATGCCCACCAGCACGTTTTCCAGTACCGTCATGTTGTTGAACAGGCGGATGTTCTGGAAGGTGCGGCGCATGCCCAGCGCGGCGATCATATCCGACCTGAGCCCGGCGATCGGCTTGCCGTCAAACAGGATCGTGCCCTTGTCGGGCTTGTAGATTCCGGTCAGAATGTTGAAAAAGGTCGTCTTCCCGGCGCCATTGGGCCCGATCACACTGACGATACGGCCCTTCTCGATCGTCAGCGTCACATCGTTCACCGCGGTAAGGCCGCCGAAGGTCTTGGTGATGTTTTGCGCGTCCAGCAAGCTCATCGGATGGTCTCACTGCTATTTGAGCCCGACTTCCGACTCGGTGTCGGGGATCTCGGCGTGCTCGATCTCATCGGGGATGCTGTCGTGTTCCTGGAGTTCCTCTTTGCGCCGTTCATCGGGCATGATGCCCTGGGGGCGGAAGATCATCATCAGGATCAGCAGCAGGCCGAAGAGCAGGCGCTGGTACTGGGTCGGATCGAAGGCAGCGGGGATGGGCAGGCCGGCCCGCTGGGCGCTACGCAGTACGTTGGCGATGCGCGGCAGGATCTGCAGGTCGAGCAGTGTGACCAGCACGGCGCCGAAGATCACGCCCGGGATCGAGCCCATGCCGCCGAGGATGACCATCGAGAGGATATTGATCGAGCGCAGCAGGTCGAAGGTTGGCGGGTTGATGAAGAGTTGCTTGGAGGCAAAGACGACGCCCATCGCGCCGGCGAACGACGCGCCGACGGCAAAGGCCATCAGCTTCATACGCACCAGCGGAATGCCCTGGGCGATCGCGGCGGTCTCGTCCTCGCGGATGGCCTCCCAGGCCCGCCCGATGCGTGAGCCCTTCAGGCGACCCACCACCACGACGACGAGCAACACGATCAGCAGGATGGCGAAGTAGAAGAACTGCTGGTAGAGTTGCTGGTCGCTCAGTTGCCAGCCGAGGGTGTCGCGGATGAAGCCGGCGAAGATCAGCGGCGGGCGCTCGATGTCCCGGATGCCCTGCGAGCCATTGGTGATATTGATCGGCCGGTCGAGGTTGTTGGCCAGCACCCGGATCACCTCACCGAGCCCGAGGGTCACGATCGCCAGGTAGTCGCCGCGCAAGCGCAGCACCGGCAGGCCGAGCAGCACGCCAAAGAACGCGCCGACCGCCAGCCCGATCAGGATAAACGGATAGAACATGATCGGCGGGACGGGGCTCCAGGCCGGGTTGATCAGCGTGATCTGGGGTGTGCTGAGGATGCCCCACAGGTAGGCGCCCACCGCGAAGAACGCGACGTAGCCCAGGTCGAGCAGGCCAGCGAAGCCGACCACCACATTGAGCCCGAGCGCCAGCGCGACAAAGATGCCCGCCTGGGTCGCCACGTCGATGTAGAACGGGTTGAGCGTGCCGAAGATCGGCAGCACGATCCCGAGCATCACACCGACGAGGGCCAGTTTGAAGCCGAGGACGAGCTGTGAGCGATAGACCAGCAGCACCAGCAGCAGGAAGAGCACAAAGACGATATCGGTATTGAGGTTGGTACGGGGGTTGGTAAGCAGCAGCCAGCTACAGATCGCGGCATAGAGCACCATGAAGCCGTAGCCGCTCGGGCCGCTGGTCAGCGCCGTCTTGATCCGCTCCCAGGCGCTGACCGAAGACGCTGTGGTCGTCATAGACTACACCTTCTGCGTCGTCGCCTCGCCGAGCAGGCCGGAGGGACGGAAGATCAGGATCAGGATCAGGATGCTGAAGGCAGCGATGTCGGCATAGGCCGCGCCGGAGAAGGCGCCGTTGGTGAAGAGCGAGAGATAGGAGGCGACGAAGGCCTCGAGGAAGCCGAGCACGACGCCGCCAACCATGGCGCCGGTGATGTTGCCGATGCCGCCGAGCACGGCCGCGGTGAAGGCCTTGAGGCCGGGGATGAAGCCCATGTACGGGTTCACCGTGCCGACATTGAGCCCGAAGAGCGCGCCGGCCGCGCCGCCGAGCGCCCCACCGATCAGGAAGGTCAGGGCCACGATCTGGTTCACATTAATGCCCATCAGGCTGGCCGTGGGCATATCTTGCGCAGTCGCCCGGATGGCCTTGCCCAGGCGGGTGGCATTCACCAGGTAGTTGAGCGCGATCAGCATCAACACCGAGGCGACAATAAAGATCAGCGCCTTCGGAGGCAGGATCACCGGCACCGGCCGCTCGCCGAGGTTCATCTCGAACAGCCGGATCGGCGTGCCAAAATCGGGGGCGTTGAAGCGCGCATTGAAACCGAGCGGCGTATTGGTCATAATCAGGCGCACCAGGTCCTGCAGCACCAGCGAGACGCCGATCGCCGAGATCAGCGGCACCAGGCGCGGCGCGCCGCGCAGCGGCCGGTAGGCCACCCGCTCGACCGTCACGGCGAGCGCGCCACTGACGACCATGCCCGCCGCGATGACCAGGATGACGAAGAGCAGGCCGGGCATACCGGCGAGCAGCCCGCTGTTGGCCAGGAAGAGGCCCACCGCGGCGCCGACCACGCCGCCAACCATGAAGATCTCGCCGTGGGCGAAGTTGATGAACTCGAGCACACCATAGACCATGGTGTAGCCCAGGGCGATGGAGGCGAAGAGGAAGCCGCGCACCAGTCCGTCGATGATCACCTGCGGCAGGATCGTCAGCGCGCGCGTGAGAATATCAGGACGGGCACCGATCTGCAGCAGGGCCAGCACCACGACGACCAGGCTCAGCGCCAGGGCGCTGCCGACAATGAACAGGATCAACTGCCCGACCGGGCCAAACACGGTCCGCAGCACCTCGGTGAAGGAGCGCTGGCCGGACGATGACGATGCCTGGGCTTTGACTTCCGCAGCCATTCCACCTCACCAGGTATTCAACCGCGCGGCGGGCGGCAGCCAGTGCTGCGGTTCCACCGCGCGATCGAGCGAACAAGCTTGGGTCCAGGGATTGCCCCGGAGCTTACGGGTGTGGCATCCCCCAGCGCGCACAGGTTTGACGGTCGTTTTTCCGCTACCCGGCGCACCATAGAAGGCATCCCCCAGCGCGCACAGGTTTGACAAAC
>DAOUBZ010000535.1:0-8254 GCA_034432515.1 Chloroflexaceae bacterium
TGGCGGCTGCGCCGCCACCACCACCGAACAACCACCTCGGAGGGTCGCACGGCCGCCCCGTACCCCACCACGGGAGGCGGACGTTGTGCAGGCCCTGCCTTCCGGCCTGGTTGCCCTGGCTCCCAATCCCGCGATTGGGTACAATGCAAGCATAGTGGCGGTAACGCCCGGCTGCTATACTGGCCGGGCCTGTGCACCGCCCGGGCTTCGGCGCCCGCCTGTCTCCCATTCGTCAGTGGACCCACCATGATCGAGGCTCAGCAGCTCGGCAAACAGTTTGGCAGTTTCCACGCCGTGCGCGGCATCGATCTGCAGGTGCGCCCGGGTGAGTTACTGGCCCTGCTCGGCCCCAATGGCGCCGGCAAGACGACGACGGTGCGCATGCTCGGCGCGATCCTCCGCCCGACCTCCGGCTCCGCCCGCGTCGCTGGCCTCGATGTGGTGGCCCAGGCCCAGGCGGTGCGTGGCAAGGTTGGCCTGCTGACCGAGTATCCCGGGCTCTACGGGCGTATGGCTGCGCTCGAGTACCTCGATTTCTTCGGTGCGCTGCTCGGGCTCGATGCCCCGACCCGCCGGCGCCGCGCCGAGGCGCTGCTGCGCCAGTTCGGCCTCTGGGAGGCCCGCGAGCGCAAACTCGATAGCTACTCGAAGGGTATGCGCCAGAAGGTGGCCCTGGTCCGCGCGCTGATCCACGATCCGCCGGTGCTCTTCCTCGATGAGCCGACGACGGCCATGGATCCGCAGAGCGCCCGCACGGTGCGCGATGCGATTGGCGCGCTGCGCAATGCCGACCGCGCGATCCTGCTCACTACTCACAATCTGGCCGAGGCCGAGTTGCTGGCCGACCGGATCGCGATCATCCACGGGGGCCGCATCATTGCCCAGGGGAGCTTTGCTGAATTGAGCCGCCAGCTGCTCGGCGATCCAACCTACGAACTGCAGCTTGGCGCCGGGCAACCCGCCGCCGCCGTCGCGCCACTGCTCGATGATCTGGTGACCGTCGAGGCGCTCACCGGCGCGATGCTCCGCTTCCGCTGCGCCGCGCCTCAGCTGGTCAACCCCCAGCTGCTGGCCCGCCTCGCTGCCCGGTCCGTCCCGGTGGTTGCCCTGGCCGAGGTGCCCCGTAGCCTCGAGGAGGTCTATCTGCGCATCGTCACCGAGCAGCTACCCGAGGCCCCGGGCGCTGCAGGGGCGCCCGATGCGCGGCTCGGGCCGGCCCTCCCCGATATGGTTCGCTCGTGATGCAGGCCCCCACGACGCTGCCGCTCAATACCGGCCACGTCCTGGCGATTATGCGCCGTGAGTTGCGCGAGTTGTTGAGCGACTGGCGCATCGTCACGCCGATCGTGCTGCTGACCCTCGTGCTGCCGCAGTTGCTGGTGGCCGCTGCCGGGCGGATCGTGGGCTTTCTGGACGATACCAGCCTGGCGGAACGCCTGGTGCCCTTCGGCGCGCTGCTGGTCGGCTTTCTGCCGGCCAGTTTCTCGCTGATCGCCGCGCTGGAGTCGTTTGTGGGCGAGCGTGAACGCAACAGCCTCGAGTCGCTCCTGGCGATGCCACTCGCCGATAGCGAGCTCTACCTGGGCAAACTCAGCGCCGCCCTGCTCGCTCCGCTCACCTCCAGCCTGATGGCGATGCTAGTCTACACCGGGCTGCTGCTGGGCCTCCTGCCCGAGCTCTACTTCGCGGAGATGACCCTGCCCCGGCTGCTGCTGCTGATCCTGCTGGTCGGCTGTATGGCCCTGGTGATGGTGAGCGGCGCCGTGGTGATCTCGACGCACATCACGACCGTCCGGGCCGCCAATCTGATGTCCAGCTTCATTATGGTGCCCATGGCCGCTGTGATGCAGCTTGCGGCACTGTTGATCATCAACCGCTACTGGCCGCAGCTCTGGCTGGTGGCCGCCGGGCTCGGCGTGCTGGCCGTCGCCCTGGTTCGCATCGGGATGCGCAGCTTCAGCCGCGAGGAGTTGCTCTCGCGCGAACAGCGGCAGGGGCAGGTGCCCTGGCAGCAGGGGCTGGTAGCCGCGCGCCGCCGGCTCGTGGGCCGCTTCCCGCAGCTGGAACTGCGCACGCCCGCGCTGGTGATTGCTCGCCGCGAGCTGGCCGAGGTGCTCGGGGACTGGCGCGTGCTGCTGCCACTGGGCACACTCGCCGTTGGTCTGCCGGTGGCCCTGGTGGCCGGCGCGGGCTGGGCCCTTGATGCGGTCGGCGATGCCACTGTGCTCGGTCGGCTGACGCCCTTCGCAGCACTGCTGGTCGGCTTCGTGCCCGCCAGCTTTGCCCTGATCACCGCGATCGAGTCGTTCGTCGGCGAGCGCGAGCGCAATAGCCTTGAGGCGTTGCTGGCCATGCCGCTGCACGACCGGCAACTCTATACGGGCAAGCTCCTGGCGGCCTTGCTGGTCCCACTGACCGGCAGCCTGCTGGCGCTGGGCGTCTTTCTGAGCCTGGTGCGCCTGGTTCACCCGGCACTCTACGGGCTGGGTATGCAGCCGGCAGTGCTGCTCCAGGTTGTGCTGATGGTGGCGGTGATCAACCTGCTGATGGTCGCTGGCGCGGTGGTGATCTCGGCTCACACCGGCAGTGTTCGCGCCGCGACGCTGCTGGCCTCGGCGGTGCTCGTGCCGACGGCGGTGGCTATCCAGCTGCAGGCGCTGCTCTTCATCGCCCGGCGCTACGATGTGCTCTGGTACGCGCTGGCGGCCCTCGCGGTGATCGCGCTGGCGCTCATCCGCAGCGGCATGGCCGGGTTCAACCGCGAGCAGATCCTCTCGCGCGAGCACGAGGACCTGAGCCTGGCGCTGCTCTGGGACCGTTTCCGGCTCTTTGTGCGCGAGTATCGGCCCGCAGGTGTGGCGCCTGCCGCCTATGCCGGCCTGCCCTTCTCGCTGCGCCGTTTCTACCGCGTGGAGTTGCCCGCGCTGTTGGGCGACTTGCGCCTGCCCCTGGTCTGCGCGCTGCTCGCCGTGGTTGCAGGGCTGGCCCTGGGCTGGGCCACCGGCGCCGGCGCCGGCTTCCAGCCGCTCGAGCGGCTGCTGGATGGCCTCGGTGCGACACCCGCGCCGTCACCCTGGCTGGCGCTGATGATCGCGGCCAACAACCTGCGCGTCGCCCTGCTCTCCAACCTGTTCTCGGCGCTGAGCTTCGGACTCTTCGCCTTTCTGGTGCCCTTTGTGGCCTTCGCCCAGGTGGGCTTTGTGGCCGGGGTGCTAACCGCGCGCGGTGGCAGCTGGCTTGCCCTCGGTCCCGACAGCCCGCTGCAGTTCCTGCTGGCCTACGTGCTGCCCCACGGCCTCATTGAGCTGCCGGCCTTCGTGCTGAGCGCGGCGCTCGGGCTCCGTATCGGCGCGGCGCTACTGGCCGCACCGCCGGGCTTCTCGGTGGGCCAGAACCTGCTCTGGAGCCTGGCCAGCTTCGTCAAGGTCTGGCTGCTCGTGCTGCTGCCCCTGGTGACCATAGCCGCCGCCGTCGAGGGCCTGATCACGCCACTGATCGTCATGGCGCTCTATGGGGGCTGAAGCGCCCCCTAACTGACGCGCATCCCACAGCTACAGGCGACCTCGCGTAGCGCTGCGGCCAGTTCAATCGAGGCGGCGATCTCGTCCTTATTGATCGATACGCTCTCGACACAGATGCCGAGCGGAATCCGTTCGATATAGGGCTGGTCGAGGATGCGCCGGAGCGTGTCGCTGCAGACGGCGATCGAGCGGCTGAGCGGCGCTGCGTCGCTCAGAATAGCGTTCGCAGTGGCGTCAGGAATGGCGATGCCAAGCCAGCGCATGAAGTGCATGGTTGGCTCGCGACCCACCGGGACGAAGTCGAGCACGATGCGCCGGGGCGTGTGGCCGAGTTCGGCGCAGTCGCGGGCGTAGTCGCTGAGCAGGCGCACCGTGGCCGCAGGGTCGTACACTGCCTGCGAGATGAAATAGCGGCAGCCGCGCTCGGCTTTCTGGATGAGCCGGCGGCTCTCGCTCCGTTCCGCCGAGTGGCGCTCGGCGATCGTTACGCCACCGAGCACGAAGCCTGCCGGGTGTCCGGCTGCGATCTCGATCGCGCGGCTGAGGGCGATGCTGCTGCGCGCCTCTTTCGAACTGGAGAGGCCGACCAGCGAGAGATACTGCACGCCATGGCGCGCACTGGCCGCATCGAGCCAGTCCGGCCAGCTTGTCTCGGTCTCGCTGACGATACACTTGTAGGTCACCGTGGGCTGGCCGGTGAGTTGCCGGAGCAACGTGGCATAGGTGGGCGGATCGATCGTCGGCAGAAAGGGGAAGGGCCGCGGCTCGGCGGTGCGCCCCGACTCATCCTGGACATCGTAGACGACCAGGCCGTCCAGCGGCAGATTGGCGACCCGCTCGGCCAGGCGGGAGGCCGCGCTGTGGATGCGCTCGGGCGGGGTGCTGGCGCGGGGCGGCGTTGTGCCATAGAGCAGGACGAGCTGGCGTGGAGTGGCGAGGGCCTCTTTGAAGGGCATCCCTGATGTTCCTTCGCTGCGAAGTGGTGATGTGACGCAATGTGCGGAGTGTACGGCGTGCGGCAGAGCGTTGTCAAGTCTCACGTTCAAGCAGGTGTTCGGCGAAGATCAGGCGACGCGTGCGCGTCTCCGAGCGCAGGATGAGCGAGTTGGTGCTGGCCCGCTCGCCCTCGAAGTGCACGCCCTTGAGCAGCAGCCCGTCGGTGATGCCGGTGGCGACGAAGAAGATCTGGTTGCCGCTGACCAGGTCCTCGAGTGAGCGCACCTGGCGGGTGTCGAGCGCGGCGTTCGCCACTGCGGCGGCCTCAGCCGGGCTCTGGGGGGCGAGGCGCGCGAGCATACCGCCGCCGAGCGCCTTGACCGCGCAGGCGGCAATCACGCCCTCGGCCGTGCCGCCAATGCCCATCAGGGCGTCCACCGGGCTGTCGTGGCTGGCAGCGAGCAGCGCGCCGGAGATGTCGCCGTCATCGGCGAGCATGACCCGGGCGCCCGCGGCCCGGATCTCGTCAATCAGGTCGGCGTGGCGTGGCCGCTCCAGCACGAAGATCGTCAGGTCACGCACCGCTTTGCGCTTCGCCCGGGCGATCAGCCCGATCGTCCAGGCGGCTGGCGCGTCGAGACACTCGGGGACGAGGTACGGGGCGACCGTGCGATCGACAACGAGTTTGTCCATGTAGAGGGCAGGCGCGGGCGACCATATCGCGCCGCGGGTCGAGACGGCGGCCACCGCCACGGCGCCGGGCCGTCCACAGGCCAGCAGACGCCGCCCGTCGATCGCGTCCACCACCACGTCTACCGCGACGCCGCGGCCGGTGCCGACCTGACGGCCGCCGGCCAGGGCCGTGGGTGGGCTGGCGCGCCCCTCCTCGCCACAGACGATGCGTCCGTCGATCTCGAGGCCATCCAGGACCGCGGCCATGGCCGTGCTTGCCGCCTGGTCAGCCTCATCGCGCAGCCCCAGGCCCATCCAGCGGGCGGCGATGAGCGCAGCCGCCTCGGTGGTGCGCACGAGGTCGAGGCCGGTGTTCTGGCTCAGTCGTTGCTCTGGCATCGTTGCTCCTCAGCGTCGTGGGGCGCTTGCCGGCTCCGGCGCGGGCGTATGCTCCAGCTGGTCGGGGCCATCGCCCAGGGCGGTGAGCAGATTCCGGGCCTCCCAGGCCAGCAGCCCACCGGCGAGGACGCTCAGGTTGGTGTAGTCCTGCGCCGCCAGGAGCGCCGCCGCTCGTGTGCTGCGTCGCCCGCTGCGACAGACGAGCACCAGCCGCCGCTCGCGCGGCAGCGCCGCCGGCCCGCTCAGCAGTGCCGGCAGGGGTAGCAGGGTTGCGCCGGGGATGTGACCATTGCGGAACTCGCGGGGCTCACGCACATCCACCACCAGCGGCGGCGCCGTGCCATGCAACGCCGCCCAGAGCTCGGTGGGCGCGAGCGTCGGGACAGGGCGGGCCTCCAGTGGCAGCAGCGGAAGGTGCGGCGCGCCGGCGCCGTCGAGGGTGCGCTTGGGCAGGCTGTGGCACTCCAGGAACGCCCGGCGCTCACACTCGTAGATGCACACTGCCGGGTCGATCACCCGGTAGAACAGGGTGTCGATGGCGCTATCCTCGTCGAGGACCTGGCCCGCGTTGAGTTGTTCGGCGAAGCCCGTGGCACGCATCCGCTCCTGTACCGGCTCGCGCACGCGGGTAAAATAGAGCTCACCCCCCCGCTCGCGCAGCTGCTGGCGCAGGTTCTCCAGCATCCTGATACCACTGATGTCGATATGCTGGACGCTGTGCATACGCAGGAGCAGGAAGCGCTGGCCGGGCGTAGCGGCCAGAATGTCGTTGAGTGTCTCCTCGACGTGATTGACCGCGCCGAAGTAGAGATCGCCCAGGATATCGACCACGGCCAGCTGCGGGCACTGCGGTCGCCCGCCGTGGGGCGCCCAGTGCTTGAAGTCGGCATCGGGCAGCACGGCCACCACCCGCGGCGCGCTGGTCCGCAGCAGGTAGTAACCCAGTGACATCAGCACGCCGATCAGGATGGCGAACTGCAGGGGCAGCAGCAGCGTGGCCACCAGAGTGACGCTCATAATCAGCGCGTCGCCGGGGTCGCCGCGCCAGAGCCGGCGCATAGCCGACAGGTCGACCATGCTCCAGGCGGTGATGGCGAGGGCGCCGGCCAGCACGGCCCGCGGCAGGTGGGCGATCAGCGGCGCGAGCACGAAGGTCGCGGCCAGCACAAAGAGCCCCGAGAAGACATTGCCCAGCGCGGTTCTGGCCCCCGCCTGGTAGCTGAGGGCCGAACGGTTGAACGAGCCCGAGCAGGGATAGCCGGAGAAGAAGCCGGCGGCAATGTTAGCGAGGCCCTGGCCAATGAACTCCTGGTTGCTATCGAGCCGCTGGCGCGAATGGCCGGCCACCGCCCGGGCGATCGCCACGGCCTCCACCAGGCCGATGATCGCCAGCGCGAGGGCGCCATTGGCCAGCTGGCCGATCAACTCCAGATTGAACAGCGGCAAACTGGCCAGCGGCGGCAGACCGGCGGGCAGCGCCCCCAGCACCTCCACACCGCGCTCCTCCAGGCCGAGCAGGTACGACGCCAGGCCCGCCGCTGTTACGCCCACAAGCACCGCCGGCACCTGGCGCGTGATCCGTGGCCAGAGCGAGATGATCACGATCGTCGCCAGACCAATCAGCAGTGAGGGCAGGTGCGCCACGCCAAGCTGGCGCGCCGCGCCGAGCAGGGTTTCCAGCAGCCCCGCCGCGGGCGGCAGGTCGATGCGCAGCAGCGGCTCGATCTGATTTGACATAATCAGAAGGCCGGCGCCGGCAGTGAAGCCGACCGCGACCGAGTCGGAGACGAAGTTGACCAGCAGGCCCAGCCGGGCGAGGCCCATGAGCATGCGGATGGCCCCGGCCATCACCGCGATCAGGCCGGCAGCAGCCACAAACTCGGGCGTGCCGGGCGCGGCGATCGGCAGCAGCACCGAGAGAGTGATGATCGAGGCGGTGTTGGTGGGCCCGCTGTGCAGATGACTCGATGACCCCCAGAGGGCGCCCACCATCGAGGCCACAATCGCAGCATAGAGCCCCATCACCGGCGGCAGGCCGGCGAGCAACGAGAAGGCCAGCGCCTGGGGCAGCAACACCAGGCCGACCGTCATCCCGGCCAGCAGGTCGTCCCGCAGGGCGCCCCGCGGATACTGCCGCAGCAGGCGAACCGGGTGGCCCAGGAGTATGGGGACACTACGGAGGTAGCCGAGCATCGGCATCTGTGCTATGTGTGGTCCTTCTCCGCTGGTGCACGGTACCACCGGGGTCGGGATGTGTCAAGGGAAGCGTAAGCGTGTCGCTCGGCAGGTACCGGCGGTATACTGCAGTGGAGGGTGGCCATCCAGGCGCGCATTGCAGCAAATCAATGCACGACCATGAACCGATACCAATATATTGCCGCGAATCCCTGGCGCTGGACGGCCGGACACGGGTAAGCCCAGCGCCCACCATTGCCCACGTCGCCACGGGGCGCCGTACGTGTTCAGATTTACCGCAGAGCACGCAGAGGAGCGCAGAGGATGGGCTCTTTTAAGCCCTCTGTGCCCCTCCGCGCCCTCTGCGGTGCGTACGTGTTCGGTACATGTGAACACTATCGGGGCGCCCATCGCGCCGCCCCGCGGTGTCCATCGCAGCGCCCGCGCCGTAGAGACGGCCCGCCGGGCCGTCTCTACGTGCCGCGGCGCGTCCCCACCGCCTATCGGCCCGCGGCGCGCCCCCACCGCCACGGGGTGCCGGCCCACCCGCC
>DAOUBZ010000536.1:0-15505 GCA_034432515.1 Chloroflexaceae bacterium
CCGTTCGACGGTCAGCCGCCCACACCGTGGCCGCAGCGCGGCCCGGGGGTGAGTGGCGCGCCCGGGCCAACCAACCCGGCCGTTGGCCAGCCGGCGGCCCGCGTCGTCGTTGCCAGCGGAGGCATGCAGCGGGTGCCCGGCGAGGCCCTCGCCGCCGCGGGCCTCGATCTGAGCGACCCGGGGCGGCTGCAGCTCTGGTACGGGGGCGTCGAACGCCCCCTGGAGCTGCTGGGCAGCGGCGCGGAACTGGAACTGCGCTTCTACGCGCCGCCGCCGGGCGACCGCTGGAACCTGAGCGACAGCTACTGGATCACCGTGGGACCGGGAGCTGGCCGGCGCATGACCGAACGCAACGTATCGCCGGGCAGCGCGCCGCTACGCGACACGGCCCTGCAGCGAGGCACGTGGCGCGCGCCCGCCGTCTACGAGTCGGGCATGGCCGGCCCGGACGGTGACCACTGGTTTGCGGCCACCCTGCGGGCCGGGGCAGGCTTGCCCGCCACAGGCGTGAGCGCGCCCATTGCCCCGGCCCTCCCGGCTGCCCCGGGTCCGCTGCAGGTCACCCTCCAGGGCGCCGCGGCGACGCCTGGACCCCATACGCTCAGCCTGCGGACCGCCGCGCTGGAGACCAGCGGCAGCTGGGCGGGCGCCGGCAACTGGACGCTGCCGCTCACCCTCGCCGCGGGCGACGCCGAGCTGCAGCTCACGCTGCTGGCGGGCGGGGTGCGCTCGGTGGTCGCGATTGACGCTCTGGGGTGGGAGCGGCCCGTGCAGCTCCGCCTGGATGGCCAGGGCGCGAGCTTCCGCGGGGTGGCGGGCCGCTGGCGGTACGCCCTGAGCGGATGGGACGCGGGGCAGGCGCTCTACGAGATCAGCGACCCGGCAGCGCCGGTACGGCTGCTCGGCGCGGGCGATAGCTTCGAGGATGACGGCCCGCGCGACTACCTGGTGGCCGGTCTCGGCACGTTGCACACCCCCGCGGTCCACCCGGTGCCACCGGGCACCCTGCCGGCGCCCGCCGCGGTGCTCTACATCGCCCCGGCAAGCCTCCACGGCGCCCTGGGGCCACTGGTGGCCCTGCGGGCGAGCCAGGGCCACAGCGTGAGCGTCGTCGACGTGCAGCGCCTCTACGATGCCTGGAGCGGCGGGCAGACCGACCCGGCCGCGATCCGCGCCTTCCTGCGCTACGCCGCCGCCACCTGGCCGACGCCGCCCCTGGCCGTCACCCTGGTCGGCGACGGTACCATCGACCCCCACGACTACACCGGGCGCGGCACGCCCAATCTCATTCCACCCTACATGGCCCCGGTGGACCCCTGGCTGGGCGAGACGGCCTGCGAGTTCTGCCTCGCCCAGCTCGATGGGGAAGATCCACTCGCCGACCCGCTGCCCGACCTGGCGCTCGGGCGCCTGCCGGTGAAGAGCGAGGCCGAGCTCACGGCCCTGGTGGCCAAGCTCATCAGCTACGAGACAGCGACAGGCGGGCTCAGCTGGCGCTCGCGGGCGGTCTTCGTGGCCGACAACGCAGTCGAAGCCGACGGCAGGCGCGACACTGCAGGCGACTTTGCAGCCCTCGCCGAGGAGGGCGTCGCCCTGCTGCCGGCGGGCGTGCGCGCAACCCGCGTCTACTACGATCCAGCGGAGACGGCTACCGGCCCGGGGCGCATCGCCGACCCGATCGCAGCGCGGGCGGCGACGATCGGCGCGCTCAACGCCGGCGCCGGCCTGGTCACCTACGTGGGCCACAGCCACCACTGGCAGTGGGCGGCGACCGGCCCACCGGCCCCGCCGGAGGAGCAGTTTCTGCTGGGGCTCAATGACGTGGGGGGCCTGCGCAACGGCAGCCAGCTGCCGATCGTGCTGGAGCTCACCTGCCTGACGGCCGCCTTTCAGAAGCCGGCCTACAGCGGAACCACGCTCGATGAGCGGCTGCTGTTACATCCGCAAGGCGGCGCCGCGGCGGTATGGGGACCAACCGGCATGGGCGTGCTCTACGGCCATGACGCGTTGCAACGGGGCTTTCACCGCGCGCTGTGGAGCGCCGCCAACCCACGGGTTGGCGAACTCACCCTGGTGGGACAGACCGAGCTCTTTGCCACTACCGGCTGCTGCCAGGAGGCGCTGCGCACCTACGCCCTGCTGGGCGACCCGCTCACCCCCGTGCGGGTGCGTCCTGCCGAGCAACTCGCGCTACCCTTGCTGAGACGCTAATTGTCGTGCTTCACCACGTTCGCGTAGAGCGAGGGGCTTGCATGCGGCGCTGCATGATGCGTGAGGCTATGGCATCGCCTCATCGCGTCACGCCAGCCGGTCATACTGGCTGAAGCCTTGCCCAACTATTTGCTCTTGCGCTTCCGCTCGCGGCGCGCCTCGCGGCGGCCAGTCGTAGCCACCGGGCGCGGCGTGGCGGGCGCCGTGTCGCCGGTGATGCCCCGTGGCTGGCGCGCACCACTACGACCACGACCGGCCGCCGCCTTCTCGAGGCCAGGCAGCACGGTACGCATATAGTAGATCACGTAGGCGCCAACTCCCACTTCCACCACGGCCTGGATCCAGAACCAGAGCCGCTGGTTCAGCACCGGGACATTCAGCAGGCGCAGCGCCCCGATCAGCACACCCACCCCGGCCAGGATCATCAGCGCCATGCCCAGCTGCCGCATAAAGGTCTGCCGGGCCGCGTTGCGCTCCGTATGCACAAAATAGAGGTATGCGCCGGCGGCCACGCCCAGGATCTGCAGAATGAAAAAAACCCAGGCCAGGGGGCCAAAGGGAGCGGCCGTGGTAAGGTAGCTGAAGAACCCCATAGCAGTGTTGAGCCTCCCAGGCGTGATCCGTCTGCCGTGCGCAGGCGGCGATTATACCAGCGCCCCCGGAGCGCGTCAACAGCGGGCGCGCCGGGCATGACACAACCGTCATCCAGCCGCAAGCCCCATCTGGCGGGATTCTGCTGCTACCAACGGATTAGAAAAGAACCACCGAATGACGGAATTGTCAGCGCTTATCCGTTTTGCTAGTATGGAGATACAGTAACCTGGGTTAAAATAGGGTTGGTAGCCGCCCGAACTCCGGCGGACCTGACGAGTGATGGCAGCCGCCCGATGAACCAGCTTTCGCCCACGCCATATGACACCGCACAGCTGAACATCAGCCGCCTGGCCGAGATCGTCCTGGCCAGCGACCTCGCGGACCTCGTCCAGCGGGCCGAGGCAGTGCTGGCGTGCGCGCTGCCCGATCACACGTTCACGATCGTCTGGGCCGCTGACCGGCAGGCGTCCCCCCTGGACGAAGCGAGCCTGGCTCAGCTGCGAGCGGGTGAGGTGACACCCGGCAACGACGACGAGGCGCTCGTCCCGCTGCGGGCCAGCGACCGGCTGGTCGGTTGGATCGTCGCTCGGCCTGGCGGCTGGAGCCCCGAGCAGGGGCCGTGGTTGCAGCTGCTGGCCAGCATCCTGGCGAGCAGCTACCTGGCCCTGCACCCCGCGCAGATCGCGCCCTCACCGCTGGAACAACGCCGCATGGCGCTGCGCAATGCGCTGGACCGGCTGCGCGGTACGATGGCGATCGAGCCGCTGCTGGCCGAGCTATCAGGCCTGATCGTCGAGCACGTGGCCATGCCCGCCGTCTACTGGATGCTGCGCTACCGGGGCAGTGACTGGGCCGAGATGAGCTATCTGCGTATCCGCGAGCGTGGTGAGCGTCCCGGGTTCTTCTGGCGGCTCCACGCAGGCCTGAGCAGCAGCATCATCAAGGATGGTCAGCCGATCGAGACCGATGACTACATGCGCGCCTGCACGGAGCGGGGCATTTCGCCGCTCTTACCACCTGGTTTCCCCAGGGGGTATGTCTGGCTGGGCATCCCGCTCCGCGATCGTGGCGAGGTGCTCGGCGCGCTGGTTGTCTTCAGCGACGAACCAGCGCACCGGCTTGACCCCGATGATCGTACATTGCTGTTCTGGCTGGCCGACGAGGTGGCTGGCAAGATCCGCGGCGCCCAGCGCTACGAACGCGCGGCTGAAGAGGCCAGCCAGCGCGAGGCGCTCAACCGGATCACGCGCACCATCACGTCGAGCCTCGACCCGGAACGCGTGCCCGCGCTGATCGTCGAGCAGGCGCCCCTGCTGCTCAATGCCGAGGAGAGCAGCCTGCTGCTGCTCGATGAGCGCACCGGCGAGCTGGAGTTTCGTTACGCCGCCGGCCCCGCCGGTCACCGCCTGCTTGGCCAACGCGTGCCCGCCGGCAAAGGGGTGGCCGGCTATGTGGTAAGCAGTGGCCAGCCGACGATTGTCAACGACACCCAGGACGACGCGCGCTTCTACCGCGCCATGGACAGCGATAGCGGCTTCCAGACTCGCTCGATTGTCGCGGTGCCGCTACGTGGCATCGACGGTGTCAAAGGGGTGATCGAGGTCCTCAATCGCCACAATAATGCCCCCTTCACCAATGACGACCGCGCGCTGCTGGAAGCCCTGGCCGACCAGGCGGTGATTGCGCTCGAGAACGCCCGGCGCTTCGCCTCGGTCGACCAGGCCCTGACCCGTCGCGCCCAGGAGCTCGACCGGAGCAACGATCGGCTGCGCAAGATCCTCCGCGCTTCCAACACCCTGCGCAGCGAGCGCCGGGTTGATGCGCTCACCGATCAGATCGCCAGCGTGGTCAGCGAAAGCTCAGGCTTCCGCAGCGCTAGCATTGCCCTGGTCCACCGCGAGCGCACTCCCGAGCCCTACCTGCGGCTGGTCGCTGCTGCCGGCCCCACGCCACCCCCGATCGCTACGAGCGTGCCAGTGGCCCGGCTCAATCAGTTGCTGCGCCCGGAGCTGCGCCGCAGCAGTCTGACCTATCTGCTCGAGGGGCACGTCGCCGCCGAGCTCGGCCTGGTCCCACCCGCAGCTGAAGGCGCACCCGGCACCACCACGGTGACCCAACCGGAGGCCTGGCAGCCCAACGACCGGCTGCTCTGCCTGTTGCGCGACAGCCACGGCGAACTGATCGGGCTCCTGGCGCTTGATGACCCGGAAGACGGCGCGCGGCCCAGCCCTGAGCAGGTGCAGATCCTTGAGATCCTCGCCAATCAGGCTGCCTCGGCGATCGAGAACGCCTACCTGTACGCGGCCCAGCAGCACAGCCTGAGTCGCATGATGGCGCTCAACGGCCTCGGGCGCGCACTCAGCACCACCGTGCGCTCGCCACAGCAGGTCTTCGCGCTGACTGCCAGCGGCATGTTGGAGATGAGCAGCGCGCGCTGGGCCACGGTCTTCCTCGGCGACCCCGACGCCCCGACGTTTGAGGCCGCCTTTCACACCGGCGCGCCCCGCCCCACCGAGCCAGTCGCAGAGCAGTTGGCCCGCCAGGCCAGCAGCGCCCGGCGCCCGCTCAGCCGCCACCCCTCGCGTGAGGGCGAGGGTATGCTCGCCATTCCGTTGCGTGGCTCCAGCGATATGCTTGGGGCGATCTGCATCGGCTTCGGCGATAGCATGCCCGATACCGGCGACGCCGAGAGCCTGGTGCTCTTCGCCAGCCAGGCCGCCGCGGCCGTCGAGAGCCTGCGCCTGCTCGCCCAGGTGCGTCAGGGCCGCGATCAACTCGCTTCGATCATGGCCTCGACCCGCGAAGGCATGCTGCTTGTCACCGAGGCAGGCCAGGTGGCCGTGGCCAATAGCGCGTTCTACGAACTAGTCGGCGTCCAGGATTGGAGCACAACCATCGCCAGGCGCAACGACCTGGCCGACCTGCCGATCAGCGACCTGCTGGAGCACTGGCAGGCGGCCAGCAGCTATCCACCCGTAGAACTGGCGCGGCTCGTCAGTGGCGTGGCCGCCGTGCGTGCCGGCCACGAGAGCTTCGTACTCGGCCAGTTGAACGGGACGGGGCCAGGCGCTCGCTCGCTCGAGTGGTCCATCCTGCGGGCCACCCACGATGGCACAGCAGCGTTGCACCCCCCAGCCGAGCAGCCCCGCCGCGCCTGGCCCATTCTGCTGACCATGCGCGACATCACCGCCGCCAAGGAGGCGGAACGTCTGCGCCAGGACCTGACCAATATGATGGTCCACGACCTGCGCAGCCCGCTTACCAGCATCATGACCTCGATCGACATGATCTTCCGCGGGGTCAGCGGTGATGTCTCGAGCCAGCAGCGGGAGATCCTCACCATCGCCTATGCCAGTGCCCAGAGCCTGCTCAATATGATCAACTTGCTGCTGGACATTAGCAGGCTCGAGGGTGGGCGGATGCCGCTCGAACATGCCCCGGTGGCGCCCGAGATCCTGGTGCAGCGGGCGCTGGAGCGGGTGCGCGCGCTTGCCCGCAACAAGCAGATTACGATCAGCGATCAGATAGATTCCGCCGTCAGTCACGTTCATGCTGATGCCGAACTGGTGCTGCGCGTCTTGCAGAACCTGATCGACAACGCGCTCAAGTTCAGCCCGACCGGCAGCCAGGTAACGCTGCGTGTCAGCGCGGACGGTCCGGCAGCAGTACGCTTCAGCGTGACGGATACCGGCATCGGCATCAAGCCGGTTGACCTGGAGAAGATCTTTACCAAGTTCGGTCAGGCCGGTGGCCGGCGACATGCCGGCAGCGGCCTGGGCCTGACCTTCTGCAAGCTGGTGATCGAGGCCCACGGGGGACGGATCTGGGTCGAGAGCACCTTCGGCGAGGGCAGTACCTTCCACTTTACGCTACCGGCCAGCGCTGAGGCAAGCGCGACGTAGCCCCGATCCGCACCCGGCGCCTGGACCAGCCGGTGATGCGGATCGGGGTGGTGGTCGCGTTCAATCTGCGGGAAACTGGAGCTCGCCATACCGGAGGCGCGCGTACACGCGCCGGCGGTACGGCGGGCTCCTTTTGACCTCACCCGGCCGGTGCGCAGCAATAACGGGCTCGCTTGCGGCTCCTCAGGACTGTTGGCTCATTTCGTCGGCCAGGACGTACGTGGTACCGTTCGGGCACCGACTGCGTCGCTGACGACAGCACAACAGCAGGCGAGGGGCGTGTGGACACAGGTGAGTAATGTATGACAACGCGACCGCGCGCCGTACTTATCGTCGACGCCAGCGTGGCCGACCGCGAGACAATCAGGCGCTACCTGGAGGGTGACCCCGAGCACGCATACACCATCACCGTCGCGGAACGGGGCGAACAGGCGCTGGAGCAGTGTCGCGCGCTGCCTCCCGACTGCGTGGTGGCGAACTATCGGCTGCCAGACATGGACGGCCCGGCGCTGCTTGCCGGGCTTGCCGCCCTCGCCGGACCGCCGATCCCGGTGGTGTTCCTGGCCGACAGCGACAGCGAGGCCAGCGTCGCCCAGGCTATCCGGCAGTTCGAGGGCGTGCACGATTACCTGCTCACGGCTCACAGTTCGCCGGAGCGGGTCCGCCTGACGGTGCACAAGGCGCTCGCAGCGGCGCAACTGCAGAGCGTGCTCGAAGCGCAGCGCCGCGAGCTGGAGGCCAGCGCGACCCACAACGCCAGCCTGGCCGCAGAGCGCGAGCAACTGCTTGCCCGGGAGCGAGAGGCGCAACGCCTCGCCGATGAGAGCCTGGCCCTGCTCGATACCCTGTTCGAGTCGGCGCCGATCGGCATCGCCATCCTTGACCGCGACCTGCGCTATGTCCGGGTGAATCGGGCGCTCGCTGAAATGAACTTCACACCGGCAGCGGCCCACCTCGGGCGGCGCGCCTCCGAGCTGTTCGGTGCCCTCGGTGAGGGCTGGGAGCGCCACTGGCGAGAGGTGATGGCCAGTGGCGAACCTCAGGCCAATCGTGAAGTCCGTGCCCTCATCAATGGCAAGTGGGAGTACTCGCTGGTCAGCTACTACCCGGTGCGCGACCGCGCGGGCGCCATCCTGGGGATCGGGTGTGTCGTGACAAGCCTGACGGAGCGCAAGCACACTGAGATTGGCCAGCGCGTGCTCGCGGCCGCGGGTAGCGTCCTCGCCGCGTCGCCCGACACGAGCCACCTTGGTGACGTGATCCGCGCGCTCTTCCCCGAGCTTGCCGATTACGGGGCGATCCATCTGCGCGACGGGCAGGGCCAGCTCCAGCTGGTGGCTGTCGCGCACCGAGACGCCACGCTCGAGCCGCAGCTTGGCGCCCTGCTCAGCCCGACGGCCCTGGCAGATTACGGGAGCGCGCACCCGGTGGCCCGCGCCATCGCTGAGGGACAGCTGATGCGCGATGCGCTGGCCTTTCCGGCGCTGGGCGCGGAGAGCGCGGCCCAGCTACAGCCCAGCACCGCGCTGAGCGTGCCATTGGCGGCGCGGGGCCGGTTCTTCGGCGTGCTGACCGCCGCCTCGGTCGAGCCAGGACGGCGCTACAACGCTACCGAGATCGCGGTGATCGAGGAACTGGCCCGGCGCTGCGCGATCGCCATCGACGCCGCCCGGCTCTATGCCGAGGCCCAGCAGGCCAAAGCCGCCGCCGAGACCGCCGTGGAGCTGCGCGACCGCTTCATCTCGATCGCCGCCCACGAACTGAAAACGCCCCTGGCCGTGCTGCTGGGCAATGCACAGTTGCTGCTGCGCCGTGCCGAACAGGAGAACACCCTGGATGCGCGCAGCCGGCGCAACCTGGAGATCGTCGTCTCGCAAGCCCTGCGGCTCAACCGGCTGATCACCGCGCTGCTCGATATGTCGCGCCTGGAGAGTGGCCGGCTGACCATCGCTCGTGTGCCGCTCGACCTGCGCGAGATCGCCCAGCGCCTGGCCGATGAGTTGACCCCAACCCTGACCCGGCATGTCATCAGCGTGGACATGCCCGAGGAGCCAGTGCTGGTCGCCGGCGACGAACTGCGGCTTGAACAGGTGGTGCAGAACCTGCTGCACAATGCGATCAAGTACAGCCCCCAGGGCGGCCAGGTGCGGGTGACGGTCGAACGGAGTGACGGCGAGGCGGTGCTCAGTGTCACCGACGAGGGCATCGGCATCCCCAGCCAGGATCTGCCACGGCTCTTTGAACGCTATTTCCGCGCCTCGAATGTTGAGCCGCGCCGTATCACCGGGATGGGCTACGGCCTGTACGTGGTGCGCGAGATCGTGGAGCGCCACGGCGGATCGATTACCGTCACCAGCGAGGAGGGGCTGGGCAGTACCTTCACCGTGCGCCTGCCGCTGCTGCAACCGCCCGCGTGGAAAAACCATCACGCGCAGTAGACAGATCTCCAACCGCACCCGATACGGATTGGTGCCGGGATCGAGTATGCTATGGGTAACGGATGCTGATCCGGAAGGACCCACCCATGGCCTACCCGATACCCCTGACTGCGCAGCTCGTCGCCGACTTGTTCCTCGCCATCGAGCAGGACGACTTGCTCGCCGCGCGCCTGGCCACCCAGGCGCTCGCTGAGCGGATCGGCATGGCGGCAGCCAGTTCGCTCGCGGCGGCACTGCTGGCCGACCGGGCGCTCCCGCCCGAACAGACCAGCCATCTGCCCGAGTGGAACGCCGCCCTCGTGCGCTGCGCCTGATGCTGCGACGCCACCGTCACGCACCGCGTAGTGCCGCCAGCGGCCGCGTGCTGCTGCGCAGCGCCCCCTGAGCCCCCGCAACCCTACGCCCCCTCGTGCCCCAGTTCTCGTAAGACGCGTTTCAATACGCTTACAGGTCGAGCACCACGCTGACCGGACAGTGGTCGGAGCCCTCGACCTCGGGATGGGTGTCGGCGTCGATGAGCCGGGGGGCCAGGTCGGAGGAAACCAGGATATAGTCGATGCGCCAGCCGATGTTGCGCTGGCGGGCGCCGGCGCGGACCGTCCACCAGGAGTACTTGACGGTCGTGGGATGGAGCTGGCGAAAGCTATCGACCAGGCCGCGCGCGAGCAGGGCGCTTAGCGCGGCCCGCTCCTCGGGCAAGAAGCCGGAGGTGCGCTGGTTCTCGCGGGGACGGGCCAGGTCGATCGGCTGGTGGGCAGTGTTGAGGTCGCCAACCACCACCAGCGGCGTGCCAGCGGCCAGCTCGGCGCCAAGCACCTCGCTCAGCCGCTCGGTGAAGGCGAGCTTGTAGGCCACCCGCTCGGCGCCGGTGGTGCCACTGGGCACATACACGTTGAACAGCGAGAAGCTGGCGAAGCGGGTGAGCAAGACCCGGCCCTCGACGTCGAAGCGTGGATCGCCAAGGCCCGGCCGCACCTCCAGCGGCGGGAGCCGGCTCAAGGTGGCAACCCCGCTGTACCCGGGGCGCTCGGCGGGCAACCAGTGGGCGTGGTAGCCGGGAGGCGCTTGCAACGCTGCTGGCAACTGCGCGGGCGCCGCCTTGATCTCCTGGAACGCGACCACATCGGCGGCACAGGTCGCCAGCCAATCACCTAGGCCCTTGCGCTCGGCGGCGCGAATGCCATTCACGTTCCACGAGATGACCCGGGTCGGCGCCATATTTCGATCTCCCGCGGTGGAGTGTGGGGCGGCTACGCTGCCCCACGGAGTGGTTGGGGCTTGCCGCAAGGACGTTGCACGATCCTGCTGGCAAACCCCGTTTTGCTCACGTCGGGTGCGCGGGCGTCCCGCCCGCCTGCGGGCCGGAGGCCCGCGTACCCGGGTTTGCCAGCAGTATCATTGCACAAGCCCTGCGATCCACGAGCGGTGCGCGGTACCGCTGACTGCGCAAGCGAGTATACTATAGCTCGGAAGATCCACATTGCTGACCGGAGCATAACCCATGTCTGCCATCTGGCCTGGTAAGCCATACCCCCTGGGCGCCATCTGGGATGGCGAGGGGGTCAACTTCGCCCTGTTCTCGGCCCACGCCACCCGGGTCGAGCTCTGCCTCTTCGATAGCCCCGTGGCCCCACGCGAGGCAACCCGCCTGATGCTTCCCGAACGCACCGAGGATGTCTGGCACGGCTATGTGCCTGCCCTCGGCCCCGGGCAACTTTACGGCTATCGCGTCTACGGGCCCTACAACCCGGCCCAGGGCCACCGCTTCAACCCGCACAAGCTGCTGGTTGACCCCTACGCGCGGGCGCTGTCCAGCGTCATTACCTGGGATAATGCCCTCTACGGTTACCGCGTCGGTAGCCCTTACACCGACCTCACCATCGGCAAACGGGATAGCGCGCCCTACGCCCCACGCTCGGTGGTGATTGACCCGACCTTCGACTGGGGCGCCGACGCGCGACCCAATACCCCGCTCCACGACTCGGTGATCTACGAACTGCACGTCAAAGGCTTCACCCGCTGCCACCCCGATGTGCCCGCCGAGCTGCGCGGCACCTATGCCGGGCTCGGCACCGCGCCGGTGATCGCCTATCTCAAGGACCTCGGCGTGACCGCGGTCGAGCTGCTGCCCACCCATCACTTCATCAACGACCAGCACCTGGCTGACAAGGGCCTGACCAACTACTGGGGCTACCAGAGCATCGGCTTCTTCGCGCCCGATCCGCGCTATGCCAGCGCGGCTGGCCATGGCGAGCAGGTCAACGAGTTCAAGCAGATGGTGAAGAACCTGCACGCCGCCGGGATCGAGGTCATCCTCGACGTGGTCTACAACCATACCGGCGAGGGCAACCAGCTTGGCCCGACGCTCTGCTTCCGCGGCATCGACAACGCCGCCTACTACCGGCTCGTCCCCGATAACCCGCGCTACTATCTGGACTACACCGGCACCGGCAACAGTCTGAACACACCCCACCCGCGCGTGCTGCAGCTGGTGGTCGATAGCCTGCGCTACTGGGTGCAGGAGTTGCACATCGACGGCTTTCGCTTCGACCTGGCGCGTACCCTGGCCCGTGGCGCCTATGAGGGCGACCGGCCGAGCGCCTTCTTCGAGGTGATTAAGCAGGACCCGGTGCTCTGCCAGGTGAAGCTGATCGCCGAACCGTGGGATCTCGGCCCCGATGGCTACTGGGTCGGCCGTTTCCCCGCCCCCTGGGCGGAGTGGAACGGCAAATACCGCGACAACGTGCGCCAGTTCTGGAAAGGCGACGCCGGCAAGGCTGCCGAGTTCGCCTCGCGGCTGATGGGCTCGATGGACCTCTACCGCCACAACGGCCGCCGGCCGTACCACAGCGTCAACTTTGTCACCAGCCACGACGGATTCACTCTGCGCGACCTGGTTAGCTACAACGAGAAGCATAACCAGGCCAACAGCGAGGACAACCGCGACGGCGACAACCACAACAACTCGTGGAACATGGGCGTTGAGGGCCCGACGGACGACCCGGTCATTCGCGCGGCGCGCCTCACCCAGATGCGCAACTTCCTGGCCACGCTGCTCCTGTCGCAGGGCACCCCAATGCTGCTGGCCGGCGATGAGCGCGGGCGTACCCAGGGCGGCAACAACAACGCCTACTGCCAGGACAATGTAATCTCCTGGCTCGACTGGGATAGCGACCCGGAGGGTGAGCAATTGCTGGCCTTCACCCGCCGCCTGATCGCGCTGCGTCGGCAACACCCGATGCTCCACCGGCGCACCTTCTTCCAGGGCCCGCTGGTCCCCGGCGGCGCCGAATACGATGTCGAGTGGCTCAGCCCCGATGGGCAGGAGATCGGCCCCGCCCTGTGGCACAACCCGGAACTGCGCTGCTTCGGCCTGCTGCTCAACGGCCGGGTGATGCACGAACTGGACGAGCGCGGCAACCCGGTGCACGATGACGTGCTGCTCATCCTCTTCAACGCCGGTCACGACCCGATCCCCTTCATTCTGCCCGACTGGCCAGAGGACCCAGTCTGGGAGGTGCTGGTCGATACAGCCGACCCTGATCTGAGCGAGGCGCGCGGCCCAAGCAGCGAGATCTACCAGGTACACTCGCGCTCGCTGGTGGTCCTGGCCGAGCGCGCGAGCAGCCGGCCCGCACCACTCGAGGTGGCGACCATGGCCCGGCTGGCGCCCGCACCAGACGAGCGTGGCAAAGCCGGACTCGAACGGCCCGGCGCAGCCGACAAGGCTGAACTGGCCGTCCCGGCGAAGGTGTCGTTGAAGCCCGGATCGTAGGCTGGCAGGGGTGTTTCCGCCTGGGGTTCGGGATGCTCGTCCCATCCGCGAGCGTGGCGAAGCGCTTCAGCCCCACATCCACGCCCACGGCCTTGCCGGTTGGCGGCAGGGGCTCTACTGGCACCTCACAGGCGATGTGGGCGTACCAGCCATCAGCTTTCCGAACAATGGTGCAGGTCTTGGATGATCGCCGTGGGTGGCTCGACCGTGCTGACCAGCTTTTCGTAGGCCGGAAACCTGCTCGCCGTGGCGCACCCTGCGGCAGGTGCGCCACGCCCGACTTCAGAAAGCCATCGGCTGATCGTCCGTAGGCACGGCTTGAAGCCGCACCTGTTTCAGAAACTACAACTATCGGCTCTCGGCTATGCCAGCGGTCAGTACCCCTCCGGCGCGCGGTAGCGCTCCAGGTTCTGGAAGCGTGTGGTGCGCGGCTCGAAGCGCAGCGGGATCATGCCCAGCGGGCCGTTGCGGTGCTTGGCGACATGGATCTCGGCGATGCCCTTTTTCTCGGTATCCTTGTCGTAGAGTTCCTCGCGATAGATGAACATGACGATGTCGGCGTCCTGCTCGATCGAGCCCGACTCGCGCAGGTCGCTGAGCATCGGCACGTGGCTCTGACGGCCCTCGACCGCCCGCGAGAGCTGTGAGAGCGCGATGACCGGCACATTGAGCTCACGGGCGAGCGCCTTGAGCCCACGACTGATCTCGCTGACCTCCTGCACGCGGTTGTCGCTGCGGCGGCCCGACATAAGCTGGAGATAGTCGATCAGCAGCAGGTCCACACCCACCTCGGCGGCGAGGCGCCGGGCCTTGGAGCGCACCTCGCTGATGCTGAGGCCCGGGCTATCCTCGATGTAAATCGGCAGCTCAGAGAGCACGCCCATACCCTCGAAGGCCAGGTTGAGCTCATCGGCGCGCAGATTGCCGGTGCGCAGCCGCTGCACATCGATGCCGGTATGCATGGCCAAAATGCGCTGCACCAGCTGGTCGCGGCTCATCTCCAGGCTAAAGACGCCAACCGTCGCGTTGGCCAGAAAGGCGACATTGTAGGCCAGCGAGAGGGCCAGCGAAGTCTTGCCGGCACTTGGCCGCGCCGCCAGGATGATCAGGTCGCTGGGCTGCAGCCCACCAGTCAGCGCATCGAGGTCGGTATAGCCCGTAGCAACGCCGGCTACCTCGCCGCGCCGTTCCTGGAGTCGCTCGATCTGGGTGAAGAGTTGATTAACAATCTGGCCAATCGAGACGAATTCCTGGTTGCTCCGCCGCTGTGAGATCGTGAAGAGCTCGGCCTCGGCCTTGTCCAGCGTCACTTCGAGGTCTTCGGCTTCGTCATAGCCAAGCGCGGCGATCTTGCCGCCAGCCTCGATCAGGCGTCGCAGCACTGCGGTGCGCTCTACGATGCGGGCGTAGTACTCGATGTGCACCGCCGTGGGGACCTCGGCGGCCAGTTCCCCCAGGTAGGCCAGCCCGCCCACCAGGTCGAGGCGTTCCTGGCGGCGCAACTCCGCGGCAACCGTGGCCAGGTCCGGCGGTTCACGGCGATTGTAGCAGGCCAGCATGGCCTCAAAGATCAGGGCGTGCTTCTCGAGGTAGAAGAACTCCGCCGGCAGCCAGGCCGCAATCGTCACGATTGCATCGCGCTCGAGCAGGATGGAGCCGAGCGTCGCCCGCTCAGCCTGCAGGTCGAATGGCACGGAACGCTCCATACCTAACCTCCGCAGGAGACCGGTCATCCCCCGGCTCTCCACGGCGCTCCCGAGGTTATCCAGAACTTCTCCACATTCGGTGGAGAAACGACGATGTGCCGCGGCATACGCCGCGGCACATCCCCGAACGGACGTGGCTCAATTATAGCACGAATGTGTTACATCCAGGAACCCTGGCCGCTGGGAGCGGTGCTACGCCTGCTCCTCGCCAGCCACTACGCCGGGCTCATCTGGCTCTGGCGCAACCGGCGGCAGCTCGCCCTCACCGGCAACCGTGACGTTCACCACCGGCTCGACCCCGGCCAGCAGGCGCACCGTCACGGGGAAGACGCCAGTCCGCTTGATCGGCTCATCGAGCTGGATCTTGCGCCGGTCCACTTCGACGCCGAGCTGCGCCACAAGCGCCTCGGCGATGTCGGCACTGGTCACCGAGCCGTAGAGCCGGTCGTGCTCGCCAACCTTGACGGTGAAGCTGATCGTTTTGCCGTTGATCCGCGCGGCGAATGCATCGGCATCTTTGCGCGCAGCCTCAGCGCGCCGGTGCTCGGCGGCAAGGCGCTGCTCGGCCTGCTTGATCTGGCCCCTGGTGGCGATCACCGCGAAGCCCTTCGGGATCAGATAGTTGCGCCCAAAACCACCAGCGACGTCTTTTATCTCGCCGGCCCGGCCCAGATGCTCAACATCCTGGACCAGGAGCACCTTCATTTTCGCGCTCACAACATCACTCCTCAAACGCTGTGCCATCCGCAACAATGGCGGCTATGATACCACAGGCCGCGCCCGTCCGTCAACGCGCGCGAACGGCACGGCTTGTGCAACGTCTTTGGGGCAGGCCCCACACCCCAGGTTTGCTCGTTGGTGTTGGCGGCGCAGCCGCCA
>DAOUBZ010000537.1:0-2155 GCA_034432515.1 Chloroflexaceae bacterium
GGCGGCGTAGCCGCCACAACCACCGAAACATCACCCTTCTGAGGCGGCTACGCCGCCCCATACCCCACCGCGGGCGGCGCCCCGTTGCCCAGGCCCTGGGCCATCGCTTGCCCCGGTATGACGGGTATGTTACAATTCGCCCACTTCGGCGCCTGAGCGCCGGTCTTTGCGTCCAGTGCGGCACCAGATCGCAAGGTTGTCGCAGCTGCAAGAGTGGGTGATTGTCGGGTTTGTTTCAGTAACTGTCACGAGGTACAATTTGATGCAGCTGCTGGATCGGTGTCTGCCGCAGGGGAATTGAGGAGCTGTACCCATGGCCGATGTCTCAGGCCGCAACCCGGCCATCGTCCTTGTCGAAGACGAGCCCGACATCCTGATCATCCTCCATCGCCTGATGCGCGATCTGACCGGCGGCTACGATATCGTGACCGTCAACGGCGGTGCCGATGCGCTGGCCCAGATCGCCCTGCGGCCGGTGCCGCTGGTGATCACCGACTACAATATGCCGGGCATGAACGGCCTCCAGCTCGCCGCCGCGATCAAAGAGACCTCGCCCGACACCCGCGTGGTGATGATCACCGCCTATGCCACGCCCGAGCTCGAAAAGCGCGCCCGCGAGCAACGGGTCGACTACTACCTCCCCAAGCCCTTCCCTCTCGATCGCCTCGAGCAGATCGTGCGCGATGTGCTGAAGTGACGAGATCTACTCAGGTTGCTCTCATTGCGCTGGTAGCGGCTGCGCCGTATCATAGCCGGGCGACGCAGCGCGTCAACTGCCCCGTATGCAGCCTTGTCCGACAAGGAGTCGTCGATGGTTGAGCTGACGAACCACTTCGCTACCATTCTCCTGGCCGTGATGATTGTGCTGACCCTGGTGCTGCTCCCCTTGCTCAACGACGATCGCCCGGCCCGCGATGAGCGCCAGCGCACCGAGGAGCTGCGCTTGCAGATCGAGCTTGGCAAGCTGAAAGATAAGCCTTAGCCCCCATCCCCTGGCCTCGCTTCCCCTTCCTCCGTCCTCTGTTTCGCCCGCGCCAGCGCCACCGCCTCCTCGCGGGTGCTGATCTCGCCAGCGGCCTGGGCCTCGGCGATCTCGCGCAGCAGTGCGCCCAGGCGCGGGCCAGGCCCGATGCCCAGTGCCGCCATCAGCCCGTGGCCGTCGATCAGCGGTACGCGCCGCTCGGGTGGCGGGGCGTAGTAGTGGTCCAGCAGCCCCGCCATCCACGCCAGGTGCTCGGCCCAGCCCGCCAGGCTCACGGCGGGCCCCCGCGTGGCCAGGTGGTCGGCCAGTTCGTGGAGCAGCACGTCCGGCGCCGCGTCGCCCAGTTCTCGAAAGAAGCGGTTCACCGCGCGCAGTGTGAGCGCTTCGACCGCGCGCAGTTGCCCCGGGCGCATGTGCTCGCGCACCACCAGCGTCAGGTAGCCGCTGTCGCTGCGACTCAGGCGCAGCCGCCGCCCGATGCGCGCCGCCGCCACCGCGCCAAGCTCCTGGTGCTGGTGGAAGCTCACCCGCCCGTCGGGGTGGGTGGTCTTCGTCTGTGGCTTGGCGTTGTCGTGGAGCAGGGCCGCCAGTTTGAGCAGCGCCTGCCGCCGGTGGCCACCGGCCCGGCGCTCGGCCATGAGCGCCGCCAGCTCTGCGGCGTAGGGCAGTTCACGGGTCAGTTCGGGGTGGGTGCGCACCGCGACGGGCAGCGCCGCTGCCTCGGTCGGGCCACCTAGCAGCCAGTCGAGCGCGGCCACCGTTTCGAGGCTGTGCGCCAGCACGGGGAGGAAGTGGATGTGGGGCTGCTCGCAGCTGCGAGCGGGCTCCAACTCGGGGAACAGGCGGGTAAGCGCGCCGCAGTCATCGAGGAAGCGCAGCCAGGGCGCCGCGGACGGCGCGTCCAACAGCTTGAGCAACTCGTCGCGGATGCGCTCGACGGCCACCTGGTCGAGGCCGGCTACGGCTGCCCGTGCCAGCGGCGCCAACTCCGGGGCCGGGTGCAGGCCCAGCGTGGCGCACAGCCGCCCGGCACGCAGGATGCGCAGCGGGTCGTCACGGAAGCTGCGCGGGCCGCAGGGGCGCAGCACGCCCGCCTCCAGGTCGGCGCGCCCGCCGGTCGGGTCGAGGAAGGCCGTGTCCGGGACCGGCAGGGTCAGCGTCGCGGTCAGTGGC
>DAOUBZ010000538.1:0-5326 GCA_034432515.1 Chloroflexaceae bacterium
TGAGCGACGCGCCCGAGGGTAGCTTGCTGGTTGTGCGGCTGGAGTTTGCCGTCAACGACGGCGAAGGCCCGCGCTTCGTCACCATCCAGCCCGTAGCGGTAGCAGGGGCGCCACCCTTCCCGTTTGCGCTCCGCTACCATCAGGCCGCGATCGACGACCGCCTCGACTACGTGGTCGACGCGGTCCTCCAGCTGCCGGACGGCCAGTCGTTCAGTTTGCCGGCGCCCGTGCCGGCGATCACGGACGGGGTGCCGCAGCAGGATATTGCCCTTGAACTGGTGCGGGTTGTCGTCGTGGAGCCCACACCGGTCCCGACCGACAGGACCTTTGAACTGACGGTGCGCGCTCCTGCGGGCCAGCCCTTCCCGCCGGGGGCGCTGGTCAGCGTTACCCTCTCGCGCCTCGACGCAAGCGGTATGGGCGTTGACACGCTCGCCGTCGCCGGCGCGACGATCGGCGATCAACCGGCGGAGCGTGTCCAGATCGAGGCGCCCTACTGGAGCGGCGCGGTAGAGCCGGGCGCGCTGTATGGCGTCGGCGTTATGGTGTTCGCGGCGGACGGCTTCACACGGCTCGCGGAAACCGACGGCAACATCCCGGTCGATCTGGCGACCGGTGAAGCGGAGGTCCAGCTTACGCGGGTTGCGTATCGGCGAACACGCACTTCAGCAGCACGGGCAATTCGATTGACCACGGTAGCGCTGGCGGTGCGCCGCTCAGGGCCTGTGCAACGTCCGCCTCCCGCGGTGGGTTGAGGGGCGGCTGCGCTGCCCCATACGGTGGTTGTCTGGCGGTGTTGGCAGCGCAGCCGCCAACACCGCCAGACAGACTGGGGTTTGGCGCTTGCCCCAAGGACGTTGCACAAACCCTGGGTGCCCCGCTCGGCGCAGGTGCACCGTGCCTGGCTGCCCGGTGGGCGAACACACGTGCCTCCCCGGGGCGCACGCTTGTTCCTGTGCCGGGGCGCAGGGATCTTTCCGCGGCGTAGCGGCTTCTTTTCCTCCTGGCGCACCATTGCGGTGTACATTGAGGCCAGCGCCTGGCGCCGGTACTGCAGAACTGATCAGCTCGGCACCACGACTGAAGCTACGCTAGACTCAACGCACGATGGCGGTGGTACGATGAGCGAGCCTCGCCTGCCGGCGTTTGCACGCTATCCGAAGCATCCCCTGCACCGGGCGCTGTTTCGCTTACCCATTCTGGCCTATCGCCTGGGGCTCGGCTTCCTGGTCGGGCGTCTGGTGATGATTATGAGCACGACCGGTCGCAAGAGCGGCCAGGTTCGTCGCACGGCGATCGAGTACCATCGCTGCAACGGGCGCATCTATGTGATGAGTGGCTACGGCGCGCGGCCCGACTGGTACCAGAACATGCTTGCCGACCCACGCATGACGCTGCAGTCGGCCGCCGGGGTGCAGCACGTGCGTGGACGGCGCGTCACCGCCATCGCGGAGCTCAACGTGGCCTACGATTGCCTGGAGCACAGCCCGGCCTTGCGCTTCGTGACCCGCCTGCTTGGCGTGGCACCGACCCGCGAGGCGTTTCTGGCCGGACAGGATCAGTTCTATCTCGTGACCTTCGAGCCGACTGATGAGCCGACACCCCCGCCCCTCGCAGCTGATCTCCGCGGGGTCTGGTTTGTGACATTGGCAGGGCTGCTGGTGGGATGGATGGCCCTGCGCCGGCGGCGTGAGGTGCGGCCATGCGACGCACACCGATCATGCCCAACACCCTGAGGGGCCTGCTCGTCTTCGCGATCGCGCTGACGCTTGCCGGCGCGGTCGGCTGGCGGTTGCTGCTGCGCGGTTTCGTGCGGCGCTACTATACGCAAGCATATGAACCTATCCGGCTGGCGCCGACCGATGTGGGCGACTACCCGCCTGAACAGCATCTGCGCGACGTGCCCTGGATCGCTGCCGATGTCCCGGCCTGCCAATCCACCAGCTCTGGGAACGCCTGGCGAACGCCACGCTGGGCGGCAACCGCTACGGGCCGCCTACTGGCGTCGCGGTATTGGAGCGTGTCGCCGACCAGATCGAGCGGCAGGGATCGCGCTTTCGCGCGGCGGCGATCACGGAGAGCCTGGACAGCGCCGCGCGCTTCCGCCGCGACAACGCCCGCTATCTACGCAAAGCATTTCCGGGTGACAATGATCTGGCCCAGGCGGCCGACCATCTTGAGCAAGCGGCTGCCCGCTATGCCGCAGCTCTCACGGCAGTCGCCGACGGGGTGGCTGATCGGCACGAAGCCGAGCAGATCGCGACGACGTTGCGCGAGGCGGCGGCAGCCGAGCGTGTGATAGGCGCGGCGTTCCTGGCCAGGGCCGGCGGTGTTCGTGATGCATGACCACGCTAACACCGTCGCGTTCGGAGAGTGATGTTCGCTTCATAGCACGCGCTTGCACCTGACGCCGTTCCGCAGCGCCAGTGAGCCTGAGTGGCAACGATCGCCAGGCTCAAAGGAGGTGGGATCATGATCCGCAGGCTTCTATTCGTTGTCGCTGCGCTCGTTCTGCTGCCGCTCCTGACAGTTACTCCGGCGACCGCGCAAACGGCGCTCCGCTGCTTCCCCGAGACCGGCTACTGCATCGAGGGCGCCTTCCGCGCCTACTGGGAGCGTAACGGCGGCCTGCCGGTTTTCGGCTTCCCGGTCGGCCCCCTGCAACTCGAGGAGGTGCGCGATGAACAGGGCAATCTCATCTTCACCGGGCCGGTGCAGTGGTTCGAGCGCGATCGGCTCGAGGACCACCGTGCTGCGGGGTTGGGTATCCTCGCTGGCCGGCTCGGCGCTGAGCAACTGCGCGATTTTACCGTCCAGCCGCTGCTCACCCTGCCGCCCGCCGTCGACCCGCCGGTGGACCCCCGCTGTCGCTACTTCCCTCAGACCCGTCACAGCCTCTGCCCGCCCTACCTCCAGGTCTGGGAGCGCAGTGGTGGCCTCACGCGCATGGGCTACCCGATCAGCGAGCCGTTCCTGCTGACCATGGGGCCGTGGACCGGCGAGGTCCAGTACTTCGAGCGACGGCGCATGGAGCGCCACGATGAACTGCCCGGCGCACCCGTGCTGCTCGGCCTCCTCGGCCGCGAGCAGCGCCTGCGCGTCCCTTCGATCAGTTGCGTCTTCGGGATGGACTCGGCCTTCGGTGACTACGCCTGGCAGACCTATGGGCTGGCGATGTACCTCACCGGTTGCCCGGGGGGCGCCCAGCGCAATACGCCGCTGGCTGAGCAGTATTTCGAGCGCGGCTTGATGGTCTGGACCGGCCAGACCTTCAACACCCGCATCTTCAGCATCCGTACCACGCCGCTGCCGGTGACCTGGACCAGCTTCGCCGACCGCTGGGCGCCATGGGATCCGGAGAGCGCCGGGCTGACTCCGCCACCCGGCCTCTTCGAGCCCATCCGTGGCTTCGGCAAGGTCTGGCGTGAGCAGCCGGGCGTGCGCGAGGCCCTGGGCTGGGCGTTGGCGCCAGAGCGCAGCGACATGGGCGTGGTGCAGTCTTACACCAACGGCAAGGGGATCACCGGCGCGGCAATCTACATGCCGGGCATCAATACGGTCTACCTCCTCGGGCCAAATGGGCAGACCTGGGCCTTCGGGCGCTATCCATAGGTAGCGCGGCTGAGCTACAGCGCTCAACGGCGCTGCTGGGTTTGCGACCGGGGCGGCGCCTCGTCAGCGTCGTTCAGGTCACGCAGCAGCGTCGTGTCACTCAGGTTGATCAGTCCGACAAAGACGGCCGC
The DNA here is from genome assembly GCA_034432515.1 of Chloroflexaceae bacterium. Taxonomy (GTDB): domain Bacteria; phylum Chloroflexota; class Chloroflexia; order Chloroflexales; family Chloroflexaceae; genus JACAEO01. The sequence goes on from DAOUBZ010000538.1 coordinate 3,744, forward strand.
AAATGCCTGCGCTTCCATGACGGCCGCGGTTTCGGTGCCTGCCACAAGCCAGATCAAGGGCGGCAACAGTACCATCTGCACGATCAGCAGCAGGGGCGTCGACGCCAGCGCCAGCCGTGTGTCGCCCTTGCCTAAATGGGTGAAGGTCACGTACCAGTCGGTACACGGCGCCAGCAGGACCATGGCGACGCCCAATCTGAGCAGGGGATCAGCGCCGATCGCTGCCAGCAACCCCCACACCACCAGCGGCACGACCAGGAAATTCGCCGCCAGGATGACCAGCAGCAGGCGTGGCTCTCGCCAGACCTGGCGGAGGTGCAGCAGCGGGATCTGTGTGAATGTTGTGTAGAGCAGGCTCGCCAGGGTTGGCCAGAGCAGCGCCTCGAACCAGGGCAATGCTCCCGGGAGCGCCGTGCCGAGCAGCGCACCACTGATAATCGCTCCGAGATACACGCCCAGCTGGGCGCGTTCCAGGAGCGGTGGTTGCATGATCGAAACGCCTTGCCCTAGCGCATTGCTGTGCTTGAATGACGCCGGTGATGCAAAAAGATCCGGCTCGCCGACCAGATCAGAATGATGCCCAGCCCGATCTTCAGGATCGCCGAGGGCGCGATGCCCACCAGCAACCCGCCGATGATCGCGCCGATCACCGAGCCGGCCCCCATCGGCGCAATCGTCTCGCGCAAGTCGTGCCGGGCCTGGTAGGCGCCCTGGCCCAGATAGCGCACGACGCCCATCAGCACCGTGGGCAGGCTGATCAACAGACTGGCCGATCCGGCGACCTTGACCTCGGCGCCGTAGGCGAAGATCAGGGTCGGGATGATCAACTCACCCCCTGCCACGCCCAGCATGCTGCTGACCAGGCCGATCACCAGCCCGAAGAGCACGCCCGTGACCACGCGCCAGCGTGGATCAGCAGGCACCAGTGCCGGCAACTGCGTCGGCAGCAGGCCCTCGATAATCAACAGACTCCCGATGATCAGCAGGAAGACCAGGATCAGCCGCTCCAGACGCTCGTTCGAGAGACGGCCGACCAGCGCCGTGCCGATGAAGGCCGTGACCAGCGCCCCGGCGATCATCGCGCCCATGGGCAGCAACAGCGGCGCCAGGGGAGCGAAGCTTAACGTGCGGCCGCGGATGGCAAGTGCGGCGAGGACCGTGATCAGGCTGATCGCGACGTTGAGCGTCACCGCGCGCCGCGCCACGTAGCCCAGCGGCCCGGCCAGCACCGGCAAACGAAACTCGGCGCCGCCCAGGCCGATCAAGCCGCCCAGGACCCCGATCGGGATGGCGATCCCGAAGGCGTACCAGGGCCGCCCGTGGCTGGATAGGGTGGACGGCGACTCAGCATATTCTTCTGATGCGCTGGCTATGGTTGGTCTCCTTCATTGATTGCGTCCATCGCCGATAGCAAGCCTGGCTGCGCACTCGAACGCACCTGCGCGGTATGATGGATCGCCCCCTGGAATCGCGCAGTCACCACCACCAGCGAACCACCCCCCCTGGAGTGGCGCAGCCGCCCGATCCCCCACCGCACCCCGGTTTGTCTGGTGGAGGTGGGGGGGGGGCCGCCCCCCCCCCCC
>DAOUBZ010000539.1:0-2377 GCA_034432515.1 Chloroflexaceae bacterium
GCCCGCGTCGAGGCCGAATTCGCTGCCCTGGGCGTGAGCCCACCCCCGGTGGCGCCGCCGGCCCCCGCGCCAGCAGTGGAGTCCCCGGCGCCCGCCGCGGCAGCGCCGGCTCCTGCCGTAACTGGTCCGCGCCTGGTGGTGCTGGAGAACGGCACGGTGCTGCCGCTGCCCCTCGATAAAGCCGAGATTATCATCGGGCGCGAGGATCCGGTGAGCAATATCTTCCCCGAGATCGACCTGACGCCCCACGGCGGCGAGATGGGCGGCGTCAGCCGGCACCACGCCCGCCTGACCCACGCCGGCGGCCAGTGGATGCTGACCGACCTGAACAGCACCAACTACACGCGGATTGATGGGGTGCGCCTTGAGCCGAATGTCGCCACCCCCGTCCACGACGGTGCAAAGCTGCAGTTTGGCCGCGTGGTGGTAACCTTCCACCTCTGAGCAGCGTGCCGGCGCCGTCGGGTTCTGCCGCATTCGAGCCCTGGGGAAACAGCCATGACCGACCTGCGCAAAGTCGCCCTGTTCACCAACGAGTATCCGCCGAATGTCTACGGCGGCGCCGGCGTCCACGTGGAGTACCTGAGCCGGGCCCTGAGCAAACTGGTCCCGGTCGAGGTTCGCTGCTTCGGCGACCAGCGCGTCGATGCGCCGAACCTGACCGTCCGTGGCTATCCGCTCTGGGAGGAGACGAAGCGCAATACCGACCCGCGCTTCGGCGGCGCGGTCGATGCTTTCGCCCGCTCACTGCTCATGGCCAAGGATAACCTCGATGCCAGCGTGGTCCACTGCCATACCTGGTATACCGACATGGGTGGCCTGCTGGCCAGCAAGCTCTGGGGTGTGCCCTATGTGCTCACCATCCATTCGCTGGAGCCCCTGCGCCCCTGGAAGGTCGAGCAGCTGGGCAACGCCTACCACCTCAGTTCCTGGATGGAGCGCACCGCGATCGAGCAGGCCAGCGCGGTGGTCGCCGTCTCTCGCGAGACCCGCGAGGACGTGCTGCGCCTCTTCACCATCGCCCCCGAGAAGGTCCACGTCATCTACAACGGTATCGACCTCGCCGAGTATCGCAAGACCGCGGCCACCGACGCTCTGGTGCGCTACGGGGTCGACCCGGCGCGGCCCTTCGTGCTCTTCGTCGGGCGCATCACCCGCCAGAAGGGCATTATCCACCTGGTCAACGCCATCCCCCAGATCGACCCGCAGCTCCAGGTGGTGCTCTGCGCCGGCGCCCCCGATACGCCCGAAATCGGCGCCGAGATGGAGCAGCGCGTCGCGGCCGTCAGCGCCGACCGCCCCGCTGTGATCTGGATCCGCGAGATGCTCGCTCGCCCCGATGTCATCCAGTTCTACTCCCACGCGGCCGTCTTCTGCTGCCCCTCGGTCTACGAGCCGTTCGGCATCATCAATCTTGAGGCCATGGCCTGCGAGACTGCCGTGGTCGCCTCCGCCGTGGGCGGCATCAAGGAGGTGGTCGTCCCGGAGGAGACCGGCCTCCTGGTGCCGCTCGCGTTGCAGCCCGGCAGCTTCGACCCGCTCGATCCGGCCCGCTTTTCGGCTGACCTCGCCGCCGCGATCAACCGCGTGGCCCGCGACCCGGCGCTTCAGGCCCGCTTCGGCCAGGCCGGCCGCCGCCGTGTTGAGCAGCATTTCAGCTGGGACGCCATCGCCCAGAAGACCCTGGAGTTGTACCGCTCGCTGGTTCGCGCATAGCACCTGCTCTCGATAGCGAAGGAGACCGCCACCATGGCCGAGGAAGTGAACGTCACACTGCGTCTTGCCGAGGGGATGCATTTCGTCGGCGCCGATCAGGCTGGCCGCACGGTTGACCTCGATAGCCCCGCCCAGGGAGCGGGTGCCGGCCCGTCGCCCATGGCCCTCGTGCTGATGAGCCTGGCCGGCTGCTCGGGGATGGATGTGGTTTCGATCATGCGCAAGAAGCGCCAGCAGCTACAGGCGCTCGAGGTGCTTGCCCATGGGACGCGCAGCGACACCTACCCCAAGCCCTACACGACCATCCGGCTCGAGTACCGCTTTACCGGGACCGGCATCGATCCCGCCGCCTGCCAGCGGGCGATCGAGCTCTCGCGCGATAGCTACTGCCCGGTCTGGGCCATGCTGCGCCCCACCGTGGATATCAGCTATACCTTCACGATCATCGAGGCGTAGTACCGCAAGCGGGCCTGGTTGCCGGATGCGCTCGCAAGGCCGAAGCATTGGCTTACAGGGTGGGGGCCGACCCTGCTCAGGTGTAGGGTCTTTGGGAGTTGCGCCCCCAGGTCCCATATACCCTACCCCCCTACCCCCTCCCCTGGTAGGGGAGGGGGTCAGAATCTGGCGTTCCGATGCGCCAGTGTAGCTGGCGCATCGCAAC
>DAOUBZ010000540.1:0-4979 GCA_034432515.1 Chloroflexaceae bacterium
ATCCCTGCCGCCTTGAGCTCCTGGGGTAATCTGCCCTGGATCGTCCCGCAGGCCCGCTCGCTGCGCCCGCGGGCCTGCGGGCTGTAGGCCAAGATCTGCCGAATCCCCAGTGCCTTGAGCGCCCGGCTCACCTGGGCCCCCTTCGTGCTCCGTGCTCGCCCCCTCTCCGGCCTTCGCCGTGTGGCAGAAGTGGCTCCCACGGTCCGTGTACAGCTCGCAAAACCGACCATGTTTCTTGAGCACCCACAACCTTCGGCGCTTGGCAGAATTGACCCGCTTTCGCTGGTGAGGATTGACCCACCCGCAGATTTGGATTGCGGACTGAGATCGCGATTCACGAAGCGTGTGGTTCGGCGTTTGGTGTGATGTGGTTGATGTGGTTGTCGGGACGCCGATGGGGTGTAGCGATCAGGGAGTGTTGTTGCCGAACTTGCTGCCGCCGCGAGGAAAGGAGCGCCGTAGCGTGGCGCGGATGGTGGCGGCGTCGTGTTGGGCGAAGTCTTGCGGGCTACGCAGCTCTGGTACAGGCTGGGTGAGGGGTTGCTCGGGCAGCGAGAGCACCTGGAAGCGCGTGCCGTCGAAGGCGATGAGGTCGCGCTCGATGAGTGTGTTGCGCGCGTGCAGATAGGTTTCGAGCTCCATCTGCAGCAGGGAGCAGATCGAGTCGTAGTGGTAGAAACTCACCCCGTTGCGATCCGCCGCCAGGACGAGCAGGAAGTAGAGTTCCCGTTCGGCGGGGTCAAGCGCAGCGAAGAAGCCGCCCTGGAGGAAGCGGTTGGGCACGAAGGCAAACCCGTCGGGACCCATGCGGCGCACGCGCTCAGGCCGGATCGGGTCACGCCTGACCAGGCGCAAGGGGTGGGAGCGTGACATCGACTGCCCCACCGTTCAGTCTTCGGGCGGGCGCAGGCAGGCGCCGGAGATGCGCACGGTGGTGCAGTGGTGACGCAAGCGGCTGAGCAGCGCGTCGACCATGCTCTTTTGGCCGAGGAATTCATACCACTGCTCATAGTCCAAATTCGTGGTGATGATTGTGGACTTGCGCCGATAGCGCTCCTCCATGAGCTTGAAGAAGATGTTGGACTGCTCGGGGCGCACGTTGAGGTAGCCCAGCTCATCGATCAGCAATACGTCGATGCGCAGCAGGCGGTTGACCACTCGGCGCGAGGAGCGGTCGGCCAGGCTGGCATACATCTCGTCGAAGAGGTCCTGCGCTTTGACAAACAGGCCCCGGTAGCCGTTCTCCAGCGCTTTGATCAGGATGCCGGTGGCCAGACCGGTCTTGCCCACGGCCGTTTCCCCAATGAAAACCAAATTGGCCGCCCGCGCCACGAAATCAAGTTCGGCGAGCTGGCGGATCTGGGTGCGGTTGACGCCGGGGTGCTGGTCGAACGGAAAGGTTTCCAGACTCCAGCGTTCGGGCAGATCGGCCTGCTCGATGCGGTACTTCATCGACTGCTTGCGCCGGTAGAGGTACTCTTCGCGCAACAGCCGGGCCAGCACCTCGCGCACGGTGGAGCCCTGTTTCTCGGCTCGGGTGAGCTCGCGTTCGAGCACCTTGCTGATCTGCTTGAGCTTGAGCGAGGCGCAGAGCTGCTCGAGATCGTCCTCAGTTCTCTTTGTCGTCATCGTCGTCATCTCGCGGTGGGCGCAGGCGGAAGTAGTCACCGGCAATCTGCTTGAGCAGCAGTTTTTCCAGCCGCACCAGGTCAGTGAGCCCGTAGCCGAGCGCATGGGCGATGGCCTTGCGCAACGCCTCGGTCGGAGAGTCCAGGTAGAGCCGGTGCCGGGTGCGGATGTGGCGCACAGCACGGCCGTGCGCGGCGTGCAGGCGAGTCAGCAGCTCGCTAAACTCCGCTCCCGCCGCCTTCAGTTCCAGCTCTTCGCGTGAGCACTTTTGCTGGGCTTGCAACCGCCGCCGTTGGGGGCGCTCGGGCAACAGGCTGCGCCGATCGGTGCCCGGCTCCAGCCGTGCATGTACGGCCACTTCTTTCGCGCCACAGAAGATGCGCACCCGCTCCTGGCTCTCGCGCACCTCCACCCGCCGCCCGATCAGCTCCGGCGGTACTTCGTAGCGGTTGCGGTGCAGGCAAACGAAGCTCTCGACATCCACCATGCGCTGGTGCAGTTCGTAGACCTCGGGAATGTAGGCCGGCAGCCGCTTGAGCAACGGCCGCTCGGCCACGTGCATTTCGCTGGGCCGGAACCCCAAACGCTTGCGCCAACTCCCGTTGACCTGCTCGCACCAGGCAGCGAACTGCTTGTTCAAGTCGGTCAGATCGGCGAAACGGCGGCCGGGGTAGAAGTTACGCTCGATATAGTCGAAGGGCCGCTCCACGCGCGCCGAGCGGTTGGCATCCCCGAGTTCGTGGGCAACAAAGTGAAAGTCGAAGCGCTCGGCCAAGGCCGCCATCTCCGGCGCCGGGACCGCCTCCTTGCCCCTGCCATGGGCGATGATCACCGAGGAGTTATCGATCAGGCAGCGCCCCGCCGCGCCGCCGAAGTGCACCAGGGCTTCGCTGAGAAAGATCCGCGCCTGAAAACGGTTCCACACCGGGTAGGCGCGGGCAAAGATCATGCGCGAGTAACACAGCACCAAAGAAGCGCATTGCAGCCGGCGCATCGTCTCGCCCACCTGGACGTCGTGCGGCGAGGTGTCGTGCTGCATCTCTTCGCCCGGCTCGAAGGGGTAACGGCCCGCCGGCTCTTTCACCTTCACCCCGACTCCCTGACGGCGCAAGAACGCGGTCAGCGCCGGGTAGGAAATGGCAAGGCCTTGCTTCTGCGCTTCTTCCCACACCCGCACGCGGTTGCCCTTACAGTCGGCGTAAAGCTCCCGCAGCATGTCCAGATGCGCAGCACAGATCTCTGTCCGTTCCAGTGCAGGCACCTCGGCGCTCCCCGCCCGCAGCACCTCGCGCACCGAGTTGCGCGAGATCTTCAGGGCGCGAGCAATCCCCCGTACCCCATGGCCCAGCGCCTGGAGCTGGAAGACCGCGCGCCGGGTGTCCAGATCAAGCATGCCTGTCCTGAGCCCCGTCGAAGGGACCACCCTCCACCACCGCCGCCAGCAGGGCGGCAAAACCGCCCTGCGCCTCCTGCCAGGCGTAGCGCAGCACGGTGGGCCACGGCAGATCGGTCTCCCGCTCCCGCAACGCCTCGCGCACGCGGCGGCAGATGGCCGCCAGCGCACCCAGATCACACAGCAGACGCTGCTCCCGCTCGGTGCCCGCATCCGTGGGCGGCGTGGATCCCTCCTGCTTCTCATCCAAATCGAGATACAGCCAGGGCCGTTCAACGATGGCCTGACGCTGGGCGGCGTTGCCCGCGCGCCAGCCCGCATACACTCTGGCCAGTTGGCGCACCGAGACGCGCCGCTGCCCAAGCTGCGTGATGAGCTCGGCGCACTGCAGCGCGTTGGCCCGGGCCAACGGCACCAGCTACTTCATGGCCGCCTGTGCCGGCAGCCGCCCGGCCCGCATCGCGCCTCTTGTGCGCTCGCCGGAAGCACGGCGATCAACGCCAGGCGGCGCGATACCCAACTGGCTGAGCGTGCCAGCAACGGTCCCAGAGCACGCTGCGCCAGGGCGTGCCCCTCGATCAACTCCTGGAGGAGCCAGGCCTCCTCGATAGCCGAGCGCACGCGGTTGCGTTCGAGCCGGAAGGCCAACACCAGTGCCTGCGCTTCGCTCAGTTCCAGCACCGTGGCCTCCACACTGTCGCGCTTCAGTTCGTTCAGCGCTGCCACCCGCGCGTAGCCGTCGATCAGCACGTAGCGCTCAACGCCATCGCCATCAGCGCCGCTACGGACCACCAGCACCGGCTGCTGCTGCCCGTGCGCACACAGTGAGGCGAGCAGCCGAGCGCTACGCAACCCATCGCTGATCCGCAGCCCTGCGTACTTCTTCTCCAGTTGGTGAAACTCGATCTCCATTGCCCTACCCGCCGCCGCGTTGAGTCGGTTTCTACGGCGCGCGCTCGGCCAACACCATGTCGTCTCGCCCACCGCCGAGCTGGACTTGGCGCAATTCGGCTGCAGAAACACGCACTTGGCGCCCCACTGCGTCTCGCACTGCCTCCCACGCAACTCGCGAGCCCACCACCCCTGGCCGACCATCACCTTGCTTGCGCAGGCGCTGGCGCAACCGGTGCGCACGCTCGGCCGGACCTTCGCGCTGGCGCCAACGCTGGCAGGCCCGCCGGTGGCGCTCCCGCTGACAGTCCGCTCCACTGCACACCTGTTGCCGATCCCCGGCACGCGGATGCGGACGAAACCAATGCCCGCAGATCCGGCACGGTCGCTTGCGCCCCATCTGGTCCTCCGAAACAAATCGGAGAACCGCAACCGCTTACCCTCAATCAGGTCAACCGTGGGTCAATTCTGGCAAGCGGGGGCGGGTCAATTCTCGCAAGCACCGAAGGGTGAAGCAGAAGCGCAAGAGCCCATGGGGGGAAGTGTACGGGCAGACGCTCCTGGGGGCAGAGGGATGGGTGAAGGAGATGCGGGTGCGGATCGACGCGCAACGCGGCGGGGCACGGAGGGATGAGCTGCTGGAGATGCCGGCCATCAAGAAGTTACGGCCGAGGGCGACGGTCGAGGAAGTAATCGGCGAGGTGGCGCGGCGGACGGGGGTGGCGGAGGCGGCGCTTCGCACGCGCGGCAAGGGCGAGAGCGCGTGGTGGCGATCGGTGGCGATGTGGGTGGCGTGGCAGGTGTGCGGGAGGACGCAGCGGGAGCTGGGGGAAGCGTTTGGGGTGACGTACTACGCGGTGAGTAAGGCGATCGACAGGGTCGAGCGTGGGATCAGGGAAGAGCGGCGCCGTGCGCGGGGGGCGAGAGAGATCATGGCGTATTTCCAGACCTGACCCCAGCCACCACGGCTCAAAAACCGCTTCGAGCCGGGAGACGAGGACGTGATGAACCACCCGATCGCGGAAGTCGGCGGCAAACACCTCGCGCGGCTTGGCCCCCTCGGTGA
>DAOUBZ010000541.1:0-15116 GCA_034432515.1 Chloroflexaceae bacterium
TGTGAGGGCGGGGGGCCTATCTCTCCACCAGGGTCGCGCCCTCAGGGGGAGTCCGGCCTCACCGCCGACGACTACATGATACCAGGGGGTAGGGGGGTGGGGTATGTGGGGCCTGGGGGCGCAACTCGCCAAAAACCTACCCCTGGTAGGTGTCACCCCCTCACCCCGCGGCGTGTCAGCCTGATGCCTGCCACCAGGGCGCCTGTGCCGAGGGCGATGAGGAGCCCGCCCAGCAGCCAGGCCCGCGGGCCGTTGAGCTCGCTCCGGGGCAAATACCATGCCCAGTGATCGACCAGGTGCTGGTTGGGCGGGTCGTAGTACCAGGCCCAGCGCGGGCGCGGACGCAACGGGAGCGGCGCCACAGCGGTGTCCACCACGGTAAGCTGCGTGCCGTCGCGTGCCGAGCCGCCCAGGTCGGCCAGTTGTGGCCCTAGTTCGTCGTCACGCTCACTGAAGCCGACCGCCAGCGGGTTCCACGGGCGCGCCACGATCGCGAGCCGCGCGCGGCCAGGTGGCAGTAGCAGTTGATACGCTCGCAACTGCCCTACCGGCGGTGCAGCCAGTTCACGCCCATCCAGGCGCAGGCGCAGGTCGCTGGGTGGCGCCGCGGGCGGGCGACGGTCATCAAGTCTGAACGCGATCCGGGCGCCGGCAGGCACATAGCAATGCAGCACGCCCAGCGCACCGCTGCGGCGCGGTAGCGGCGCGCCGCCCGGATCCTCGCTGGCGAAGAACCCATCGCCAGGCCGGCAGACCGGCGGTGCCGCGGCGTAGCTGACCCACCGCTCGCCCAGCAAGCGCCAGTGGCCGACCAGCGGCGAGCCGGCCAGGCTGTAGAGCTTGTCACTGGGCGTGGTGGTCACTACGTAGGTGCTGAAGTTGAACAGCACCCCACCCAGATTGCCGGCGAACCCGGCCACGGCCAGCAGCGCGACGACGAGCAGACGCCAGCCTGGCAGCCCCGTCCTGCCGTGCCGCAGCGGCACAAAGCCCGCTGCCAGCACGAGCACCGGCGCCACCACCGGCAGCAGGAAGCGTGGTCCCCAGACCCCACCGCCTGGCCACTCCCCCCAGCGGGCGTAGAGCAGCAGATGGGAGAGAAACAGACCCAGCGCCAGCAGCACGGTGGCCTGTGCGCCCCGTCGCCAGAGGACCACCGCGCCGGGCAGGGCCAGCAGCAGGGGTGGCGCATAGAGCAGCACGCTCTTGCCCGGACTGAGCAGCAAGCCGTGGAGCCCCACCAGCAGCGGCGTGGTGAACAGCCCTGCCTCGCTGGCGTAACCCGAGGCGAGCGGCGTGCCGAAGCGGGCCAGGTTGTACCAGATCAGCAGCGCCAGGCCCGGGAGCAGTCCCGCAAACCAGGGTAGCGGGGCACGCAGCACGCCGAACGCCGAGCGCAACCACGAGCCGGTGGCGGGCCGTCCCTGCCATGCGCCCCATAGCACGTAGAGCCCGAGCACTGGCAGCGCCACGCCCGCCGCGATGCGCGTGGCAAGCAACAGGCCGGCCGCCAAACCGGAGACGAACAACGCGCGGCGCTGTGCTGCGGGGTGGCTGCGCTGCTGCGCGGCGTGGGCCCGTTCGGCGGCTACCAGGATCAGCAGCGCGGCCAGCGGCTCGGAGAAGAAGGTCCGGGCGTAGGGCCAGGCGAAGGTCGCCAGGCCGTAGAGCAGGGCCAGCAGCGCCGCCCAGACTGGCGGCGCCCCCAGGCGCAATGCCCACGCCGCGAGCACGGCGCCCGCCGCGGCAGTGAGCAGGGCGTTCAGCGCGGTGACGGCGAAGCGCGTCGTGTAGTCGGCGGCGGGACCGGCGGGCGCGAACAGCGCGCCCGCCAGATGCAGCGGCACGGCCAGCAGCGAGGGCAGCACGCCGTAGGGCGAGTAGCTGCCCCCGTCACGGCCAGGCCGCAAGGCCGCGACCGGCGCTCCCTCCGCCACCACCACGGCCACGTCGCCCCGTTCGATCAGCCCGCGGGGGACCGCGAGCATGGTCTCCTCGTCAGCCGAGTAGGTGTGCCCGCTCAGTATCAGCAGGTAGAGGCCGCAGAGGAGCAGGAAGATAGCGCTGGGGAGTCGCATGGCATCAGCTAGTCGTCGGTCGTCAGTGCTCTGCAGTACAGAGCTGGCGTAGCGTCCCTGGGGCCAGAACACCGGTAGAGTATTCCGTTTCTGCTGCGGCGCGGCTTCGCCGCGCCGCAGCAGAAACCGTAATCTCCGGGGGCACAGCCCACGAGAAGCCTTCGAAGGGGGATTCTCTACCGACGTTCTAATGGCGTGACACCCTGAAGATGATGTGCGGCGCTCCTGGTGCGGGCGCAGCGCGCTGTGTCCGTACGTTCCGCGGCATTGGCGTGTCACGCCACAAGCCCTACACCCCGCCGCAGGAGGTGGATGGTGCATTGGCCCTGAGTCTAGCACAGTCCACGTGCATGCCGGATCGGTGTACAATAGGGCTGGTTAGCGCGTCGTTCGACCAGCTATGCTTCCATCAGATCAACAACCCGAGATTGCCGCCATCCTCGAAGCCCTGCGCGCCGAGGTGCGCGCGCAGCGCCAGAGCCGGAGCGACGCGGAGCAGGGCTCGGCACTGAGCGCGATCGAGCGCGAGTTGCACCACGCCGCCGAGCAACTGGAGATCACTCGCGTGGTCAGTGCCCACTGGCCGCTTGAGGGTCGTACCCTCTACGAGCGCGCGTGGATCCTGGTGCACAAAGTGGTGCGCCGCGGGCTGCGCTGGTACATTAACCCGATCGTCAAGCAGCAGAATGCCTTCAACGATAGCGCGGCCCGCGCCGTGCGCCTGCTAATCGAGGCCGAGAGCGAGCTACGCGACCAGCTCACCGCGCTGCAGCGCCAGTTGGAGCAACCTGCACCCGGCGGCGAGCCACCCGCGCCAGCGGGCGGTCACCCCGCTGCGTTGCCCACCAACCCCGTGGCGGCCCCGCCCCCGGCGCCGCCCGCCGCCAGTGAGCCGGCCAGCCTCGCTGCCGAACTCGCGGCACGGCGCACCGTGAACGCTCACTGGGAACTGGGCGGCCCTGGCCCACTCGGCCTGGCACGCGGCTTCGTGCAACGGGTCGTGCGCCAGTACCTGCGCTGGTTGATCAACCCGATCGTCGAGCAGCAGAACGCCTACAACGAGGCCCTGGCGCTCGCGCTACCCCGGCTCAGCGCCGCTAATAGCGAGCTCCGGGCCCGCCTCGGGCGCCTCCTCCCACCACCCGCAGCTGGCCCGGGTGGGACGCGCGAACCCGGATCGACATCATGATCCGCGCGCAACCGCTACGCATCCTGATCTGCGCTGCCCAGGTGCCCTTCGTGCGCGGCGGGGCCGAATACCTCGTCGAGGGGTTGCGCGACGCCCTGTGCGAACGCGGCCATAGCGTCGACGTGGTCGCCCTGCCCTACCAGTGGCACCCGGTCGAGCGCATCCCCGAGAGCGCACTGGCCTGGCGTCTGCTCGATATCAGCCACGCCAATGGCCAGCCGGTGGACCTGGTGATCGGCACCAAGTTTCCCTCGTACCTCGTACGCCACCCGAACAAGGTGCTCTGGCTGGTGCACCAACACCGGCAGGCCTACGACTGGTACGGCACACCACTGAGCGATTTTGCCAACACCCCCGCGCACCGGCAGGTCCGTGACGCCATCTTTCGTATGGATCGACGCGGGCTGGGCGAATGCCGGGCCCGCTACACTATCTCACGCAACGTCAGCGCGCGGCTGCAGCGCTTCAACAGCCTGGACAGCACCCCCCTCTACCCGCCGAGCCGCTATGCTGCGCAGCTCTATGCCGGCCCCTACGGCGACTACATTCTCTCCGCGTCACGCCTGGATCGCGCCAAGCGCCTCGATCTGCTGCTGGAGGCCGGGGCGCGTATGACCACTCCGGCGCCGCTGGTCTTCGTCGGTAGCGGGCCGGACCGCGAGCGCCTCGAACGGCTCGCCGCCGAACTGGGCCTGGGCGCGCGGATACGCTTTCTCGGCTTCGTTAGCGACGCCGAGTTGGTGGCGCTCTACGCCGGGGCGCGGGCGGTGTACTATGCGCCGATCGACGAGGACTACGGCTTCGCCACCGTCGAGGCCTTCGGCGCTGCGCGCCCGGTGGTGACCACCGACGACGCTGGGGGGGTGCTCGAGTTCGTTGCCCACAGGGTCAACGGGCTGATCGCCCCGCCCGAGCCGGCCGCGATCGCGCAAGCCCTCGACTGCCTGGCCGCCGATGCCGCCCTGGCTGCGCGGCTCGGGCAGGCCGGGCGCCCGCTGGTCGCCGGCATCACCTGGGAGCGCGTCGTGGGGGCGCTGGTCGGCGGGGTGAGGGGGTGACACGGAGACGCGGGATGCGAGGACGCGGGGCCGCGGGGATCGGGTGACGATCTCACCCCCTCACGCTGTCCCTCCCTCACCCCGATAGGCCCGCAGCTCAGCCATGCGTTGTTCGCCCACTTTGCCGAGGTAGGCGAGCCAGTCATCCTTGTAGGGGCGTAGCGTCTCGACCACGGTCCTTGCGACCGCATAGTTGCGATACCACTTGCGGTCTGCAGGCACAATGATCCAGGGCGCATACTCGGTGCTGCAGCGCTCCAGGGCCTCGTTATAGGCCGCCATGTAATCTTCCCAGTGCTCGCGTTCGCGCCAGTCGCCCGCCGAGAGCTTCCAGGCCTTGGTGGTCTCCTTTTCGCGGGCCAGGAGGCGCTCCGCCTGCTCCTCCTTGCTGATGTGCAGGAAGAACTTGAGGATGATCGTATTGCTGGCCGCCAGCAGGTGCTCGAAGTCGTTGATCATGCGGTAGCGCTTCCGCCAGACCGCCTCGGGCACCAGGCCGTGCACCCGCACCACCAGCACGTCCTCGTAGTGCGAGCGGTTGAAGATGCCAATCATGCCCCGCTGCGGCGTAACACGATGCACGCGCCAGAGGAAATCGTGGCCCAGCTCCTCCTCGGTTGGCACCTTGAAGCTGTGGACATAGCTGCCTAGCGGTGAGACCTTGCTGAACACCTTGCGGACCGTACCATCCTTGCCGCTAGTATCGATGCCCTGCACGATCACCAGCAGGCTATGGGTGCCGGCGCCATAGAGCAACTCCTGCAGCTCGTCGATCTCGCTGGTGAGCGCCTCCAGCTCCGTCTCGGCGCTCGCCCGCTCGAGGCTGCCATTGCCCTTCGGGTCGATCTTCGCAAGCTCCAGCTTGCTGTCGGGCGGTACTCGGTTAACAAGTGATGCCATTGCCTCTTCCTCATTTGGTAGCGGCCACTGGAAATGCGCGCTTAAGCATACCATGACCGCTTCTTAACCTCCGCTTGACCTCCGGGTGGAATAATCGAATGTTACCGTCAGCGCAGGCCTGTGATCGGAGGAGGGGTCGGTGTCTCGTCGCGACATTGTTGTTCTGGTCCTTGATACCCAACGTGCTGACCGGCTCTCGTGCTACGGCTATGGTCGAGAGACCTCACCGCATCTCGACCGGCTGGCGGCACGGGCGACGCGCTTCAGCTACGCCTTCAGCACGGCCCAGTGGACGATGCCCTCCCACGCGTCGCTGTTCAGTGGCCACTATCCCCACGTGCACGGCCTGCTGCAGAGCCGCTCGGTGCTCCCGGCCACGCTGCCGACCCTGGCCGAGCGCCTTGCGGCGGGAGGCTACGCGACCGTTGCGTTCTGCAACAACCCGCTCGTCGGCGTGGTGAACAACGGGCTGCGACGGGGCTTTCAGAGCTTCCTCAACTACGCCGGGCTGCTCACCTCGCGCCCCAATCAGGCTGGACGCCACCCGAGCCTCATCGGTCACTATCGGCAGTTCTTCAAGCGCACCCTGGCCGCGCTCCTTGGCCGCATCCAGGATTCATTTGCCCGCTCCGATCTGCTGCTGGCGCTCTCATTCACGCCTCTCATGGTGCCCCTCTGGCAGACGGCGCTCAGCTTCAAGGGCAATACCAACCGTAGCCTTAGCGACGCGGCGCGCCTGTTGATCGAGCGGCACGGGCTCACGCCTGGCCAGCCGGCCTTCGTCTTCATCAACGTCATGGGCACCCACGCCCCTTACCATCCCCAGGCGCGACAGCTGGACCGCTTCGCGCCCCACCTGCGCCACGATCCGGCGGCACGCCGCTACCTGCGCCGCTTCAACACCGACATCTACGGCTGGCTGGCGCCCCTCGCCGCGCCGCTCGGCCCCGGCGACAAAGCGACCCTCGACGGGGTCTACGATGCCGAAGTGGCCAGCCAGGACGAACAGGTCGGCCGGTTTGTTGAGCGGCTGCGGGCGGCCGGCCAACTGGAGCGCACCCTGCTGATTGTCTGTGCTGACCACGGTGATCACCTGGGCGAGAAGCAGCTGGTTGGTCACTCGTTCGGCGCCTACAACGAGGTCGTGCGCGTGCCCCTGATCATCCACGACCAGGGCGGCGACTTCCCCGCCGGCGCGACGCGCGACACGCCGGTCTCGCTGCGCCGGGTGTTCCATACGGTGCTGAGTGCCGCGGGGCTGGCAACGGCGGAGGAGCAGCGGCTCAATCTCGCTGCTGACAGTGACCCCGAGGGGGGCGCGGTTCTGGTCGAGGCGCAGCCACCGACAAACGTGGTCGATCTGGTGCGGCGCCACCAGCCGGAGTTGCTGCGCCGCAATGGCTATGATCAGCCATGCCGGGCGATGATCCGCGGCGACTATAAGCTGATCGTCTTTGGCAGCCGGCAGCGAGCCCTCTTTGACCTGCGGCGCGACCTGGCGGAAACGACCGACCTCTATCAGCTGCTCCCCGAGCAGGTCGAGCTGCTGGAGGAACTGCTGGAGGGCTTTGCTCAGCCTCGCCCCGAGCAGGTGCAAGCGCATGAGCGACCGGTCGAAGAGGATCCGCTGGTTCGCAAACGGCTACGCGACCTCGGCTATCTGGAGTAGGAACTGCGCCTATGTATCCGCCAGTTGATCCGATCCTCATCCAGGTTGGCCCGCTTGCCATTCGCTGGTACGGCCTGCTGATGATCGCGGGCATCTTTGCCGCGACCTGGGTGGCGGCGCGCTACGTGGCCTGGAAGGGCGAAAACCCGGACAATATCTGGGACATGCTGCTCTGGGTGCTCATCCCAGGGCTGATCGGGGCGCGCCTGTACTATGTGTTCGTCCAATCGCCCCGTGGCCCTGCCGGCCTCGATCGCTACCTGGCCGACCCGGGCGCGATCCTGCGCGTCTGGGAGGGTGGGCTGCATATCTTCGGCGGCTTGCTCTTCGGTGCAGCGGCGCTGTTGCTCTACGCGCGCGTGCGCCGGCTGAACCTGCCGATCTACCTCGATGGGGTGGGCCTCGGGCTACCGCTCGGCCAGGCTATCGCCCGCAACGCCAATTTTGTCAACCAGGAGCTGTACGGCCCGCCGACCACCTTGCCCTGGGGGCTGCGCATCGATCCGCAGCACCGGCTCCCGCCCTACAACGATCTGAACGCCTTCCCTGATAACGTGCGCTTCCATCCGCTGTTTCTCTATGAAGTGATCTGGAACCTGATCGGATTTGCACTACTGTTGTGGATTGCCCGGCGCTTTGCGGATCGCCTCAAACCAGGCGATCTGGCGCTGCTGTACCTGATCTGGTACCCCCTCGGGCGTTTCTTCATCGAGCTCCTGCGTACGGACTCCTGGTTCTTCCTCGGCACACCGTTCAACGTGGTCCACATCCTCACCACCCTGGCCATGCTGCTGGCCGCCGGCTTCCTGTTCTACCGTCATCGCGCCGGCACCTCCGCAGGGGCGCCCTGAGCATCGATCCCATGCCAACACCTCGCCTCCTGATCATCGGCCTGGACTGTGCCGAGCCCACGCTGCTCGAACGCTGGCGCGGCGACCTGCCGCACCTCGATCGCCTGATGCGTGCAGGTGTATCAGGCCGGTTGGAGAGCTGCATCCCGGCGATCACCGTGCCTGCCTGGAGCTGTATGCTGAGCGGGCGTGACCCGGGTGAGCTGGGTATCTACGGCTTCCGCAATCGTGCCGAGCGCGGCTACGGCGCGCTCGTGGTTGCCGACGGGCGCGCCGTCCGCCATCCACGGCTGTGGGACTATCTGGCCGCCGCTGGCTGGCGCGTCGCCATCATCGGCGTGCCCGGCACCTACCCGCCCCCCGCGGTGAACGGCGTCGCCGTCAGTTGCTTTCTCGCCCCCTCGACCACCGCGCCCTTCACCCATCCTCCCGAACTGGCCGATCGCCTCACGGCCTGGCTGGCGCAGCCCTACCTGCTCGACGTGCCCGACTTTCGCTCGACGGACAAGGCCCGCATCCTAGCCGATATCTACACCCTCTGCGACCAGCGCTGCGCGGTCGCACAGCGGCTCCTGGCTGAGGAGCAGCCCGACCTGCTCATGCTGGTTGATATGGGCACCGACCGTATCCATCACGCCTTCTGGAAGCACATGGACCCGGCGCATCCCGACTATGTCCCTGACTCCCCCTACCAGGACGCGATCGTCGCATACTACCGCCACCTGGATGGGCGGATCGGCGAGTTGCTGGCCGCGTGCGACGCGCAGACCGCCGTGCTCGTGGTCTCCGACCACGGCGCTCGCCCACTGATGGGCGGCTTCCGCCTCAACCAGTGGCTGCTCGATCAGGGCTACCTGACGCTGCACACGCGACCCGCGGTTCCCGAGCCATTTGAGCCCTCCGCGGTGGACTGGTCGCGCACCCGCGCCTGGGGCGCCGGTGGCTACTACGGACGGATCTTCCTCAATGTGCGTGGGCGCGAACCGGAAGGCGCCATCGCCCCGGCCGACTACGAGGCGGAACGCTCCGCCCTGGCTGCCGCGCTCACAGCCTTGCCCGGACCCGACGGGGCGCCGCTGGGCAACCGGGTCTTCACCCCACAGCAGATCTATCGCAAGGTGCGCGGGATCGCGCCCGATCTGCTGCTCTATGCGGGTGATCTGGCCTGGCGCGTGATCGGCAGCCTCGGTGGCGACGGGTGGTTTACCCGTGAGAACGACACCGGCCCCGACGATGCCAATCACGCCCAGCACGGCCTGTTCATCTTCTCCGACCTTGCCCACCCCGCTGCTGGCCGGCAGCTCACCGGCCTGACGATCTACGATGTCCTGCCCAGCCTGCTGGCACGCTACGGGATCGCGGCCCCGCCCGATCTGCGCGGGCGCGTGGCGGCCTGGTGAGCGCACATGCCTGGAGATAAGGAAACACGATGCCGCTCATTGCCCCCTACGGCGGAACGCTGAAGAACCTGCTCGCGACCGGAAGTGAACGGCTGCGCCTGCTGGAACGGGCGCGTCGCTTGCCGGCCATCCAGCTCTCGACCCGCACGCTCTGCGACCTGGAGTTGCTCGCCACGGGCGCTTTTTCGCCCCTCGACCGGTTCATGGGGCGCGCCGACTACCAGCGTGTGCTGGCCGAGATGCGCCTGGTCGATGGCACGCTCTTCCCGATACCGATCGTATTGCGCGCGCCAGCCACTCTACGCATCAATCCCGGCGATGAGGTGACCCTGGCTGACCAGCGCAATAATCCGGTGGCGCTGCTGCGCGTCGATGAGCTCTACGACTGGGACCCCGACACTGAGGCTCGCTCCGTGCTGGGCACTACCGACCCGCGCCACCCGCTCGTCGCCGAGATGCGCGGGTGGGGTGAACGCTGCCTCGCCGGGCCGTTGACGGTGCTTGATCTGCCGCACGCACCCGACTTCGCCGCCCTGCGCCTGACCCCCGCCCAGACGCGGGCGCGGCTCGCGGCGCTGGGCTACAGTCGGGTCGTCGCCTTTCAGACCCGCAACCCGCTGCACCGCGTCCATGAGGAGTTGACCAGACGCGCTGCCGACGCAGTGGGCGGCGCGCTGCTGATCCATCCCGCCGTAGGCATGACTCGCCCTGGCGACGTGGATCACTACAGCCGGGTGCGCGCCTACCAGGCGGTGGTCGAGCGCTACTACGACCCGCGGCGCACGCTGCTGAGCCTGATTCCGCTGGCGATGCGCATGGCCGGGCCGCGCGAGGCCCTCTGGCACGCGATCATCCGGCGCAACTACGGCGCCTCGCACTTCATCGTCGGGCGCGACCACGCCGGGCCGGGCCTGGACAGTCAGGGGCGCCCCTTCTACGGCCCGTTGGAGGCCCAGTGCCTGGTTGCCCGTCACGCCGATGAGATTGGCGTGCAGCACGTGCCCTTCGAGGAACTGGTCTACCTGCCCGACCACGATCGCTACGTCGAGGCCAGCGCCGTGCCGCCCAACGCTCGGGTACTGACCATCTCGGGCAGCCAGGTGCGTGATGAGTACCTGGCCAGGGGCCGCCCGTTGCCTGCCTGGTTCACCCGCCCCGAAACGGCGGCCATTCTCGCCGAGGTCTATCCGCCCCGCGAGCGCCAGGGCTTCTGTGTCTGGTTCACCGGCCTGAGCGGCGCCGGAAAGTCCACGATCGCGGAAGCCGTGCTGGCGCTGCTGCTCGAGCGGGGACGCCAGGTGACGCTCCTTGACGGCGATGTGGTTCGTACCCACCTCTCGAAGGGGTTGGGCTTCTCACGGGAGGACCGCGACGCCAACGTCGTGCGGATTGGCTTCGTTGCGGCGGAGGTGGTGCGCCACGGCGGAGTGGCGATCTGTGCGGCCGTCAGCCCATACCGCGCCGCGCGGAACGAAGTGCGCCACATGGTGGGCATCGACCGCTTCATCGAGGTGTTCGTCGACACTCCGCTCGCCATCTGCGAGCAACGCGACACCAAGGGGCTCTACGCCAGGGCGCGGCGAGGCGAACTACGGGGCTTCACCGGTTTGGACGATCCCTACGAGCCGCCCATCGACCCGGAGCTACGCCTGACCACCGAGGATACGTCCGTCGAGGCATGTGCCCACCGGATCCTGGCCCTGCTTGCGCAGCGTGGCTTCGTGCGTCCGGTGGATGGCGCCCCCGGGTAATTTGCCCGCCCGTGTCGGGGCCTGCTTGCGTAGCGCCGCGTGGCACCGTATACTCCGTCTGTCGTGGCACGCATGGCGTCTAACGAGCAAACACCTTAGTTTCCAGCTACCCTGATGAGGTGGTTGTGGCAATCGTCGTGGTTGGAGGTGGGGCGATCGGGCTCCAGGTAGCGGGTCGGCTGACCCTGGCCGGCACGGAGCCAACGGCGCTGCTCGCCCGACCCACCAGTGTGGCGGCGCTGGCGAACGCGCCGCTGCGCATCAGTTTCCCCGATGGGGTGAAGCAGGTCACCCTGGCTGCCGCCGCCGACCCTGTCGATCTGCCTGCGGCCTGCCGCCGCCCCGACCTGGCCATCCTCTGCGTGAAGGGCTATGACACCCCGGGGGCGATCGCCACCCTGCGCGACCTGGGGCCGCGGCAGGTGCTCTCGTTGCAGAATGGCATCGGCAACGAGGAACGGCTCGTTGAAGCCTTTGGCCTCACCCGCGTGATCGCCGGCGCGATCACTACCTCGGTCGACATCCCCGGCCCCACCGAGATCGTCATCACCAAGCTCGGCGGGGTCGGCCTGGCCCCGCTGGACCCGGCCACCGACCTGGCGCGCTGGCTTGCCGCCTTCACTGCTGCCGGCTTCCCCACCCGGCGCTACGACGACCCGCGGGCGCTCAAGTGGTCCAAGGCGCTGCTCAACATGCTCGGCAATGCGCTGGCCGCCATTCTCGATATGCCGGTGGAGCAGATCTACGCCGACAACCGCCTGATCGACGTTGACCTGCGGGCGGTGCGCGAGGCCCTGGCGGTGATGGCGCGCATGGGCGCCCGCCCGGTCAACCTGCCGGGCTACCCGGCAGCGACGATCGCTCGTGCCTCGGCCTTCATCCCCGACCTGGCCCTGCGCCCGCTCATGCGCCGGCTGGTCGGCCGTGGGCGCGGTGGCAAAGACCCCTCGCTGCTGCGCGACCTGCGCGCCGGGCGCCAGCGCTCCGAGGGCGAGTTCCTCTATGGCGCCGTAGCCGCCGAGGCCGCCGCGCGCGGTGTGCCCGCCCCGGTCAATGCGACGCTCTGGCGCCTCCTCGATGGCATTGCCCGCGGCGAGCTCTCGTGGAACGAGTACCGGGGCCAGCCCGAACGCCTGCTCGCCGCCATCGGCCCGTTGTAGTGACTCAAGACGTTCGCCCAGGTCGCGAGGCGTGAGTACCGTGCCAAAGTCATGAAGGCGATCAGTCGTCGTTCATGGTGCATTCGGCACGTCGTTGGTCATGCTGAGCGAAGCGAAGCATCGCGGCCGAGACCCTTCGCTTCGCTCAGGGTGACACGGAAGGTGCCAGATGCACCATTTAGTGACGTTGCCGCTCCTGGATGATCGACGCTTCCAGGTTGAGGAACTGGCTCAGGCGTTCCAGCCCGCCAGTGGTGGGGCTGACCACGTAGTAGGTGGTCAGCGGCAGCCGCTCGCCCGAGGCGAGGCGCAGTTCGACCCGGTGCTGGGCACGCCGCAGCACGCGAATATCGAGCCCGACCACCTCACTCAGGCGTCGCTCGAACAGGGCGCGCCCCTGCAGCCCGTAGCGCGCAATGCGCACCGTGTCGGTCGCCCGGTCGAAGCTGGCAACCACAAACTGGCCGCCGACGTAGAGCACAAAGCCGGTGAAGCCCACCAGCAGGGCGAGCCCCAGCCCCGTTCCCGGGCCGGTAGCCATGCGGCCGTCGAATAGCCGGGACAGAATGTCACCGATGCCGAAGGCAGCGAGGACCGCGAACGACCAGGCCAGCACCGGGATGTAGCGCACCACCAGCGAGCGTTCCGCGCCCGCGACATGGAAGATCGTCATGGCATTGGCCGGGGCAGCGCCCCGGCTCCCGCAAACAGTTCAGGAGCGATCACTGGCCTTCCGCCTCCTGGCGCGCCCAGGAGCGCAACTCCACCCGGCGGATGCGCCCACTGATCGTCTTGGGCAACTCGGGCACAAAGGTGATCTCGCGCGGGTATTTGTACGGTGCGGTGCTGCGTTTTACGAACTCCTGGAGCTCGTAGATCAGGCTCGGCGAGGGGCGGGCCGTCGAGGCAAGCACCACATAGGCCTTGACGATCGCGCCGCGGGTCCGGTTCGGCTTGGCCACGACGGCGGCCTCAGCCACCGCGGGGTGGGCGACCAGCGCCCGCTCCACCTCGGCGGGGCCGATCCGGTAGCCCGCGCTGATGATCACATCGTCCGCGCGCCCAACAAACCAGAAGTAGCCGTCTTCGTCCACATAAGCACGGTCGCCAGTCACATACCAGTCGCCGCGGTGGCTCGCAGCCGTCACCTCCGGGTCGTGCCAGTACTCCTTAAACAGGCCCACCGGCCGCTGCGGCTTCACCTTGACCGCCAGGTCGCCCTCCTGCCCCGGCGGGAGCGGTCGGCCCGCATTGTCGATCACCGCCAGCGTCAGGCCAGGCATCGGCTTGCCCATCGAGCCGGGGCGGAGCTCCTGGCCGGGCAGGTTGCCACAGAGCGGCACCGTCTCCGTCTGCCCATAGCCATCACGGATGGTCAGCCCGGTAAGCTCGCGCCAGGTCTCGATCAGATCGGGTTTGAGCGGCTCACCGGCGCTGGTGCAGGAGCGGAGGCGTGGGAAATGGTAGGCCCGCGGATCTTCCTGAATGAGCATACGGTAGATTGTCGGCGTGGCGCAGAAGGTCGTGATCGGCTGGCGCTGCAGTTGTTCCAGCGTCTCACGCGGGCTGTACTTGCCGCGCCAGTCGCGGATGTAGAGTGCGGCGCCCATGTTCCAGGGGCCAAAGAGACTCGACCAGGCGGCCTTGGCCCAGCCCATGTCGGACTGGTTCCAGTGCAGATCGTCGGGGGTGAGGTCAAGCCAGTAGGCCCCGGTGATGCGGTGGCCGATCGGGTAGCTGTGGGTGTGCAGCACCATCTTGGGATTGCCCACGGTGCCCGAGGTAAAGTAGATCATGCACGGGTCGCCGCTTGGCGTGGGCAGACGCGGGCGCACCGGCGACTCCAGCGCGATCATCGCCTCATAGCGCCACCAGCTCTGCCGCGGCGGGCCGACGATGATCGGCCATTCCAGGCTCGGGCAGCCACTGCGCACCGCATCGAGCTTGGCCGCCCCATCGCTGTCGGTGATCACCGCGCGGGCCCCGGCGGCATTGATGCGGTAGGCGATGTCTTTTGCCGTCAGCAGGCTTGTACCCGGCACAGCCACGCCACCGGCTTTCATCACCCCCAGCACGCTCTCCCACCATTCCACCACGTGAGGCAAGAGGATAAACACCCGGTCCCCACGGGCCAGGCCCAGCGCGGTCAGGGCGTTGGCGAGACAGTTCGTGCGCTCGCGGAAGGTGGCGAAGCTGATCTCACGCTCCTCGCCGGCCGGGCCGACCCAGCGCATCGCGAGCTTGCCCGGGTCGTCCGCCCAGCGGTCGACCACATCATAGGCCCAGTTGAAGTCAGCCGGCGAGGAGAGATCGATCTCGGGATGGGCCATGGCGCCTCCTTACGGCATGGTTCCTTTTTCCTATTTCCTCACGTGGCCTGGCCACCAGGAC
Organism: Chloroflexaceae bacterium; assembly: GCA_034432515.1. GTDB lineage: Bacteria > Chloroflexota > Chloroflexia > Chloroflexales > Chloroflexaceae > JACAEO01. The sequence goes on from DAOUBZ010000541.1 coordinate 14,448, forward strand.
GCTCGCTGGCGCGGATGGCGTCCAGCGGCGGAACTCCGTCGCACACCCGGGCCAGGCCGGGCAGGTAGGTCTCCATCAGGCGCACGGTGATCGTCAGGGTGTTGCGGATCAGCCGCGGGCTGAGCGGCTCGCCCTCAAAATCGAGCCCGCAGCGAGCGCGCACCTCACCGGTATCCATGTTCAGATCAAAACCGCCGACATACAGCCCCCAGCCGGCGCGCGCCAGATATTCGGCAGCGGCAGCCCGGCGCGCGACCGGCGCCGTCAGCGGGGCGACTGCGCTCACCACCAGTTGCTCGGAGGCGACGATCAACTCGGCCCAGAGCTCAAACCCGCCGCTATCACGCCGGTAGCTCATCACGAAGCGCCCGGGGCCTGCGGGACGCGGGCGCCAGCCATTGTCGGCGAGGAACCGCCCGAGGGTCGCCACGGCACGCTCACCGCGGTCGCGGCGCTGGCTGGCGACGCTCTGCTCGGGCCGTTCGAGAAATGGGTCATTACTCATCGCCGCGCACCTCGTAGCCCCATGGTCGTAAGGTATTGCATCATGGTAGATCAGGTCACGACAGGGCGCAACCGGGGATTGTGCCAGGTCCGCCTCCCGTGGTGGGGTATGGGGCGGCTACGCCGCCGCAAGGGTCGGTGGTGGCGTTGGCGGCTACGCCGCCA
>DAOUBZ010000542.1:0-2027 GCA_034432515.1 Chloroflexaceae bacterium
CCCCGGCGGAGTTCCCGGCCGTCCGGGAGGCCCTGCACCGCGCGCCGCGGCAACGGACGGGGCTGGAGTGGCTGGCTGCCCGCCAGACCGAGGCCACCAGTGAGCCGGCGCCGCTCGCTGAGCTGTACGCCGCCACCGGGGCAAACGCCGCGCTGCTGCGCACGCTTGAGCGGCGCGGGCTGGTGGCGATCGAAAGACGCGAAGAGCGCCGCGACCCGCTGGACGGCACCGCGGTGCCGCCCGACCAGCCCCCGCCGCTCACTCCTGCCCAGCGGGCCGCCTCCACGGCGGTCGTGGAGGCCCTGGAGCAGCACGCGCGGCTGGAGGGCAGGGAGGAGGCTGCGCCGGCAGGCGGGGCGGCGGTCTTCCTGCTGCACGGCATCACCGGCAGTGGCAAGACCGAGATCTACCTGCGCACGATCGCGCGGACCCTGCGGCTGGGGCGGCAGGCACTCGTGCTCGTCCCCGAGATCGCACTGACCGCCCAGCTGGTGCGGCGCTTCGCGGCCCGTTTTCCGGGACAACTGGCCGTCCTGCACAGCGGGCTCAGCCTCGGCGAGCGCTACGACGAGTGGCGCCGGCTGCGGCGAGGCGAGGCCCGGGTGGCGATCGGCTCGCGCTCGGCAGTCTTCGCGCCCCTCGACAACCTGGGGTTGGTGATTGTTGATGAGGAGCACGAGCTGAGCTACAAGCACGACGCCAGCCCGCGCTACCATGCGCGCGATACTGCGCTCCAGCTCGCGGCGCTCGCCGGGGCGGTGAGCGTGCTCGGCAGCGCCACACCCAGTGTCGAGAGCTACCAGGCGGCGCGCACAGGGCGCTACCGGTTGCTGGAACTGCCGGAGCGGGTCGGCGGCGGGATCGGCGCCGACGGGTTGCCGCGCTCGCAGACCCTGCCGCTGCCGCCGGTACGCATCGTCGATATGCGCCGCGAGCTCCAGGGCGGCAATCGCTCGATCTTCAGCCAGGCCCTGCAACAGGCACTCGAAGCCACCCTGGCGCGCGGCGAGCAGGCGCTGCTCTTTCTCAACCGGCGCGGCGCGGCCGCCTTCGTGATGTGCCGCGACTGCGGCCACGTGATCACCTGTAATGCCTGCTCCAGTCCGCTGACCCTGCACCACGAGCCGGAACCGACCCGTGGCGCGCCGGCGGCGCAACTCGTCTGCCACTCGTGCGGTGTGCGCAGCCCCGTGCCCGTGATCTGCCCGCAGTGCCTGAGCGGGCGCATCCGGGGCTTCGGGGTCGGCACGCAGCGCGTAGCGGAGGAGGTGCGCGCCCGCTTTCCTGCGGCGCGGGTGCTGCGCTGGGATCGCGACAGCGCAAGCGGCAAGGGCGCCCATGGCCGCATGCTCGAAGCCCTGCTGCGCCACGAGGCCGACGTGGTGGTCGGCACGCAGATGATCGCCAAGGGCCTCGATCTGCCCCTGGTCGCGCTGGTTGGCGTGGTGGCCGCCGACACCGGCCTGCACTTGCCGGATTTTCGCAGCGGCGAGCGGGCCTTCCAGCTGCTCACCCAGGTTGCCGGGCGCGCCGGGCGGCGCTTCGCAGGCGCACAGGTGCTGATCCAGAGCTACAACCCGGAGCATTACGCCCTGCTCGCGGCCCAGGAGCATGACTACAAGGGCTTCTTCACCCAGGAGATCGCCTTCCGCCACGAGACCGGCTACCCGCCCTTCAGCCGGCTGGTGCGCTTCGTGCACGCCGCAGAAAACCAGCGGAACGCCCAGCGCGAGGCCGAGCAACTGGCCGCGCGGCTGCACGCACAGCTGGAGCAACGCCATCTCGTCGGCTGGGGCTTGATCGGGCCGGCGCCGGCCTTCATCCAGCGGACGCGGGGACGCTGGCGCTGGCACCTCATCCTGCGGGCGCCGGCCACGGTTGAGCGTGAAACACTCGCCACCCTGCTCGACGCGCTTGAACCGCTCCATGGCTGGAGCATCGACGTCGACCCGGTCCACGTTCTGTGACGGCTGTGGGGCAAGCCCCAAACCCCAGCTTGTTGGTTGGTTTTGGCGGCTACGCCGCCA
>DAOUBZ010000543.1:0-14469 GCA_034432515.1 Chloroflexaceae bacterium
AGAGCGAGGGGTCTTGCGCGACCCGCTCAGATTCCTCGCTGCGCTCGGAATGACAAGCATGCGGCATCTTCAATCGTAATTGGTATAACACCCGCTGTCGCCTTTGACGCGGCGCCGTCGCCGCGCCCTCAGCCCTCAGGGAGGCTCTCCCTGACTCAAGACTGGAGCTGGTATGCGACTGAAAGACAAGGTTGCCATCGTCACCGGCGGCGGCCAGGGTATCGGCAAGGTAACCGCCCTGACCTTTGCACGTGAGGGCGCGAAGGTTGCCGTCGCTGACATCAACATGACGGCCGCCCAGGCCGTCGCCGATGAGATCTGCGCGGCTGATGGCCAGGCTAAGGCGATCTTCCTCGACGTTGGCCGCGCCGAGTCGGTCGAGGCCGCCGTGCGAACCGTCCAGGAGACCTACGGACGCATCGATGTGCTGGTCAACAATGCGGGCATCACCCGCGATGCCCGTATGCAGAAGATGTCCGAGGAGCAGTTCGACGCGGTGATCAACGTTAACCTCAAGGGCGTCTGGCTCTGCTCCAAGGCTGTGGCGCCGATCATGATCGCCGGCGGCGGCGGGTCGATCATCAATGCCGCCTCGGTCGTCGGGCTCTATGGCAACTTCGGCCAGACTAACTACGTCGCCGCTAAGTCCGGCGTGATCGGTATGACCAAGACCTGGGCCCGCGAGCTTGGCCCCAACCACATCCGCGTCAATGCCGTTGCACCGGGCTTCACCGCCACCGAGATGATCGCCACGGTGCCCGAAAAGGTGCTCGATAGCGTGCGCGAGCGCACGCCGCTGCGCCGCCTCGGCACCCCGGAGGATATCGCCAACGCCTATCTCTTCCTCGCCTCCGACGAGTCGAGCTTCATCACTGGCGTGACCCTCTCGGTCGACGGTGGTCTGCTCTTCTAAGACTGCCTCTGGCCCTCAGCAAGGCCGAAGCATTGGCCGTGCTGAGGGCCGACCCACCGGATGTGCGCGGACACGCCCCCGTCCGCCGTAACCACCACGATCACCGGATCAGGCCACCAGGCGCCAGGCAACCAGTCGATTAGGTTCTACACGACACCCCCCGGAGCCGCCTGTGCGTCTCGCCAGCACGGCCGCCGCCTTCGCCAACCGGCTGCGCCATACACCCCTGCGGGCCTGGCCGACCCTCGAGCTCGGCGTCAGCGAGGCGTCCGTCCTCTACATGGCGGCCTTCCTCGCCTCGGCCCTGCTCGGCATCATTCGCCAGGTGCTGTTGAACGCCCGCTTCGGCCTTGGCCCCGAGGCCGCCGCCTTCTACGCCGCCTTCCGCCTGCCCGAGACGGTGGCCATGCTGATCGCCGGCGGCGCGCTCACCAATGCGCTCGTGCCGGTGCTGCTCCGCGCCGAGCACCGCGCTGGCCCGCCGTCCGGCCATCGCCTCGTCAACCTGACCCTGACCGCGCTGCTCACGCTCTTTGCCCCGCTCTGCCTGCTCGCCGCCCTCGCCGCGCCCGCCTTTGTGCGCTCCCTGCTCGCCCCGGGCTTCGATCCCGCCACTCAGGCCCTGACCACCACCCTGACCCGGATTATGCTGCTCGAGGTGCTCCTGGTGATCACGGAGTCGGCCCTCGTCGCGCTGCTGATCAGCCGCAACCAGGTGCTGCTCCCCGCCCTCGCCATCGCCCTGCGCAACCTCACGCTGATCGGCGGCGTCCTCGCGGCCTTCGCCATCCCCGGCGTCGGCATTCTTGGCCCGACGATCGGCTCGATCATCGACGCCCTGCTCCAACTCGTCATCCTCGTCCCCGGGCTGCGCCAGCGTGGCTACCGCCCACGTCTGCGCTGGGCGCCCGACGACCCCGACCTGCGCCTCACGGCCCGCCTGCTCGGCCCCAACGCGCTCTCCGGGCTCAGCAACTACGCCGGCACGATCGTTGATACGGCCTTCGCCAGCCTGACCGGCATCCTCAGCACCGTCGGCGCGCTTTTTAACGCCCTGCTGCTGATCGGGCTGCCCATCCGCCTGCTTGGCATGGCCATCGGCCAGGCGGCCCTTCCGCGCCTCGCGGCCCTTGGCGTCAGCGATGACCTGCCGGCCTTCCGCGCGCTGCTCCGGCGTACCTTGCTGGTCGCCAGCGCCCTGAGCCTGCTGGCTGCCATCGCGCTGATCGCCCTCGGGCGCCCAATCATCAGGTTGCTCTTCGAGCGCGGCGCCTTCGATGCCGCCGCCGGCGACCTGACCTACCAGCTACTCGCGATCTATGCGCTCGGCCTGCCCGCCTACGTCGCCACCGAGATCGCCACCCGTGGCCTGGTCGCCCGCTACGACACCCGCACGCCCCTGCTCGCCAACCTGGTGCAACTCGCCGCCCGCATCGCGCTCAACGCCGTGCTCCTCAGGCCGCTCGGCCCCGTCGCCATCCCGACTGCCCACGCACTCGCCGCCGCCGCCGAGACGGGCCTGCTGCTCCTCGTGCTCCGCCAACGCGCCCGCTGACGGCCTCATCCCGCATCCCGCATCCCTCCCCGCGCCACCAGCAGCGCCAGCAGCGCCGTGCGCGGCACGATGCTCTCCCGCTCGATGTACTCGTCCGGGCTGTGATCACGCCCCCCCACCGGCCCCAGCCCATCGAGCACGGGCAGGCCCGCCCCGGCGAGCAGGTTGGCGTAGCTGACCCCGCCGGTGGCCGTATCCCGCAGTGTGAAGCCCAACTCGCTGGCGCAGGCCTGCGCCAGCGCAACCAGCCGCTGGATGGCCGGGGTGCGGGCCATGGGCGCAAAGCCCCAGCCACCGCTGACCCGGGTCTGCGTGCCTGGCACCCGCTGCTCGGCAGCCACCGCCCGGATCGCCGCCTCGACCGGCGCCATATCCTCCGGCTGCACCACCCGCACGTCCACCTGGGCCAGGGCGCGATCCGGCACCGCGTTGGGTACCGTACCGCCGCTGATCACGCCAACATTCACCGTGACCCCGGGGCGCATGCCGTTCAGCGCCTGCAGCGCGATGACCTGGTGGGCCAGGGCCAGCACCGCGCTGGCGCCCTGTTCCGGATCGACCCCGGCATGGGCCGCGCGCCCGCTCACCTCAAGCGTGAACAGGCCATTGCCCTTGCGCGCGCTGACGATGTCACCGTTCACCCGGGCCGCCTCGACCACCAGGGCCAGGTCGTACGCCGGCGCCAGGCTCGCCAGCATCGCCCCGGAGGCGCGCGCGTCGGTCTCCTCGTCGCCCCCACAGACAATGCTCACCACCCCGAAGCTCTCCGGGGCCAGCGCTGCAAGCGCCGCCGCCGCGTAGAGCGCCGAGAGCAGACCACTCTTGTTGTCGGCGCTCCCCGGGCCGATCAGCCGCCCATCCTGCTGGCGCAAGGGCCGTGCGGCCGCCGTGCCCACCGGGTAGACGGTGTCCAGGTGGGCCACCAGCATGACCCGCAGCCGCCCGCTGCCACGCACGGTGGCGACGAGCCCATCACCGGCCTCGGCATCGGGGAAGCTACGCAACTCCCAGCCACGGGCCGTCGCCCAGCGGCGCACCCACGCCCCAGCCTCATCCACCCCTGGCTTGTGACTGGTCGGGCACTCGATCGCGCACAGCTGGCCCAACTCGTCCACATATGTCGCCAGCTGCGGCTCCAGCCAGCGTACGACCTGCTCGGCTTCCAGCCTCATGCCGATTGGAGTTGGCGACTCCGCATCGTGTCATGCTGAGCGAAGCGAAGCATCTCGGCGTCCTGATGCCGGGACCCTTCACTTCGCTCAGGGTGAGACCATGCGGGAGCAGCATAGCGAATCGGTATCATCCCTCATCCCTGATCTCACACCGGCAAGCGCGCCGCCGGGTCGCCCAGCAGCGCGTAGTTGCGCGCGTCGTTGCGGGCCATCCACAACTTTGCCAGCTCCAGCGGATCGACGATCTTGCCGAATGTGATGTTCTCCAACTCTTCGGTCAGGGCCATGGCCCGGGCGCCCTGCACGATGTTGAAGTCGTCGGTGGCATTGCCCGCCGGCTCGCCGAGCATCAGCCGGGCCAGCACATCCTCGAAGGCCTGCGTCTGTGAGCGCGCGCCGTCCGTACCGCTGAAAGCATAGGTCCAGGCCCGTTCGACGTGACCGATCACACCGAGCGCGCCGCTGAGCAGCAGTCGCTGCGGCAACTGGGCGATCAACGGGAAGGGTGCCACCTGGGGCCGCCCCCGCTGCTCGTCGAAGACAAACTCGTCCCGCTCGGGGCAGCCCGCGCCATAGCAGGCAAAGAGCAGGGCCATGGTCCCCTCGAGCTTCGCCTGGTCGCCCAGTTCCTCCAGATCCTGCCCGGCAAACCAGTGCTCACGCCGCACATTGCCCGCCCCGCTCCAGTCCTGGGTCACCAGGGCGCCCTGGTGCAGCACGAGCCGCTCGTCGCTCAGCGGCAGGCCGAGGCCATGGCTGGCGGTGAACAGCACCGCCGGGGCCTTGCCATCGCCCACGCCGCGCAGGATCTGCTCGAAGGCCGCGCGGGTAGCCGCCTCCCCAACGAACGGGCGCGGCACGAAGCCCTGCCGGGCCGGCACGTTGGCCGGATCGTCGTTCCAGCGGGTTAGCGGCACCACCAGTTCCTCCGCACTGCGCCGCGTGGAGATGTCCATGTCGTGCCGGGTCGCGTAATAGACCACTTCTTTGCGGATCTGGCTGGCAGCGTCGGCACGCTGCTCGAAGCCGGCGAGGCGCTCGGCGTAGCGGGCATAGTCGGCCAGGCGATGCTCACCGTCGGCCCCGGTGAAGCAGAGCCGCCCAACCGCCCAGAAGATGTCCAGTTCGTACTGGAAGTTCAGCGGGATGGCTCGCTCATCGCCCGCGAAGCGTGGACCGGGCAGCCCCAGGAGCAGCAGGTAGTAGGGCACGCCGCGCCGCGGGTCCACCGGTCCCTGGCTCACCCCGTGACGGGCAAGCCAGCGGCCGACGCGCTCGCCGGGCCGGTAGATCAGCACGGGCGGGATCTGGCCCCAGTGATCACGGAGCATTTTCGCGCCATTGTCGGTATGGCGGTTGAGCCAGGTGGCGGCATTCTCGCCGGCGGTGAAGCTCACCTGCGGGGCGCTGAGGCCCATCTGCTGCATACGGTGGGCGATCAACGGCCAGATCGCTTCGATCAGCTCGGCGCGCTCAGTGGCGTTGATCACCACCGCCCAGCGCGCCTCCGCGAGCTTGAGCGGATCGATGTCACGGGTCACCCCGAGGTGGCTGGTCTCGGCCGCGGTCTGCTTCGCCTTGTAGACGCCCTGCAACTCTTGCGGCTCGGCGCTCAGCCGGTCCTGGGCCAGCCGGCTGGCGGTGGCCGCGTCGATACGCAGCAGCGGCTGGCCCTCGGGCGAGACGCCGTTGGGGTAGAGCTCCTCGCCCGCACCCGGACCCTCGCGGCTGATCAGGATCAGCGGGCCGCTGGTGGCGCCGCCCACCGCGGCGGGTGGCACCGCCGCAGCGACAGCCGCCGGCCCGGTGCCGCGCCCCTGACCCGCCGGGCCCACCAGCCGGCCCAGCCGCGTCACCAGGCCATCGAGGCGGGTCACCAGGCGCTGCAAATCGCTCTGCAGCGCGCTGGCCTCGCCATACAACGCCTCCAGGTCGCCGCTGGCCTCGCCCTCGCCTGGTGGCGCCGGCTGGCTCTCCACCGCGGGGCTGGCCGCCGGTACCGGCGGCTCCACCGCCTCAACGGCGATCGCAGCCAGCCCACCCTCGGCGACGAGGCGGTACGGCACGTGGCAGTAGCCAGGGCCGTCGGGGTTCTCATCGGCCCACTCGGCGCCCCACGAGTTGCGCACGACGAAATAGCCGTCGCCGGGCGCCGTCGGGTCATCGCGGTAGCCGAGCACCGCCATGGCGTGGCCACCCTTGCGCTGCTCGCCGGGCAGCGGCGCGCGCACCCGCCCCAGGCCACGGGCCTGCCACGAACTCAGCCAGTGCTCCCAGATGTACAGGCCAAGCAGCACCGCCTGCCCCTGGTGCAGCGCCTCCTTGATCTGGAGCACGCCAGTCGCCGGCAGCTTGCGAAAGCTCTTGATCCGCCGCAGCTTCGCCTCGTCGAAGGCCAGGGCCGACGGCCGCTCATGCCCCGGTTGCCGCTGGTCGCTCGGAGCCGGGCGGTAGGGCCAGGTCGCCTCGGTGCAGACCCCGAGCTCCTGCAGAACCCGCACGCCAACCAGCGGGTCGGTGCCAACATCGCCGGGGATGCGATCGCGGTCTTTGCAGGCCCAGTAGAGAAACTGCTCGGAGAGGTCGGTCGGGTCGCCACTGAGCGCCTGGTAGATCGCCACCAGCGTGAAGGCGACACAACTATTGCGCACGCCCTGGTTGACCGGCGCGGGCATGTGCGCCGGCGGATCGACCCGTTCGGGGAGGCTGGTAGGCACGGCGAAGGCGGCGGCATCAACATCGACATAGTCATCGATGACCAGGCCCGCGCCCACCTCCTGCTCCACCGGCACGCTGAAGGCCACATCGGCGGGGAGCAGCGGCAGCAGCGCCTCGGCCAGCGCGCGCACCCGCGCCTCGTCGATACCCAGGGCCACGGCCAGGGCCGCCATACCCGAGCCATACTGCTGATTGCTCGAACGGACCGCGGCGTAGAACTCCTCGGCGGTCGTGATCCAGTAGTTCGCCAGCTTCGCGCGGAGCTCCGCGTCGATCGCATCGACACGCTCCAGTGGGGTCAGCGTACGCATCGGCGCCCCTCTCTACCCAGGCCGGCTATCGTCGCGGCTGCGCCACGCATGCCAGATGCCGGTGAAGCGTTGCGTATCGAACGGGCCCACGACCACACCGTGCTGCGGACCGTACGGCGCATCGTATCACATCCGGGCCAGCACTCCACGGATCAGGGCAGCGAAGTGCACCCTGGCCAACTCACCGGCCGCGAGCACCTCCTCGTGGTTGGCCGGCGGCCCATCCGGCAGGGCCAGGTTGGTGATCAGCGACAGGCCGAGCACGCGCATCCCGGCATGACGCGCAACGATCACCTCGGGCGCGGTGGACATCCCCACGGCATCGGCGCCGAGCCCGCGCAACAGGCGCAGCTCGGCGGCACTCTCGAAGCTCGGCCCCGCCAGCATGCAGTAGATCCCCTCGCGCAGCGTGAGCCCCTGCTCCATCGCCACCGCGCGCGCCAGCGACGCCAGTTCCGGATCGAATGCGCCGACCATCGCCGGGAAGCGTGGCCCCAGGCGCTCGTCATTGGGACCGATCAGCGGGTGGTGGCCCGCCATCCCCGGCAAAAAGATCTGGTCGGCGATGCGCATAATTTCGCCCACCTGCCAGTCGGGGCGCAAGCCGCCAGCCGCGTTGGTTACGATCAGCGTATCACAGCCCAGGGCGCGCAGCACGCGCACCGGGAAAGTGACCTGCTGCATCGTATAGCCCTCGTAGAAGTGGAAGCGCCCCCGCAGCACGGCCACTGGCTGGCCACTGAGCATACCCACGGCCAGTTCGCCCCGGTGCCCAACCACCTGTGGCTCGTGGAAGCCCGGGATTGCGCGGTAGGGCACCACGGTCGCGTGCTCAAGCTCGTCGGCCAGCGCGCCCAGCCCCGAGCCCAGGATGAGCCCGACCCGCGGGGTTGTGGCGAGCTGCGCAGCAATGACGGCGCGCGCCTGCTCGATCAGAGCATAGCTCATAGGCTTACTTGCCTGTCTTCTAAACCCCATCCCTCACAGGTTTGGCAAACCTGTGAGGGATGGGGAACCCACTAGATCCTGCTGAGCAACTCGCGCTTCTTGGCCTCAAACTCGTCAACCGACAAAATGCCTCGATCACGCAGCACGGCCAGTTCCTCCAGGGTGCGCTGGATCTCAGGAGCGGCAGCCGCGACCGGCACGGGCGCCGGCGGGTACGCGCCGGCGAGGTAGCCATAGCCGTGCTCGAGGTTATACTTGGCCTCGAGCATGGCTTGCTTGAAGGCGATCGGCGCCTCGATCCGGTCCATCAGGTTAGCACCCTCCTCGCCGGAGGCGGTGAGGATCGCCAGGGTGCCGAAGTTGAGCATACGGCCGAGCAGGCTCTGGCGCAGCTCCACATCGTTGATCTTCTCCAGCGACGAGTCGATGACCCGCTTGTTGAAAACGCCGCGCACCTGCAGAACGCGCCGGTCGGTCACCACGTACTGCTCGCTCGTCCAGCGCAGATAATCGATGAACCCGCTCAGCAATACCACCGCACTGATCGCCACGCAGATCAGCAGGATGAGCGTGCGTGCCGTGATGCCGCCGAAGGTCACCGTGGTCGTATCAAAGGCCATGTGCGAAGCGACACCCGCAGCGACCAGCAGGGCGATCAGGCCCAACTCGGTCACGATGTTGGCGATCAGCACGAAGAGATGCTGGCGGGCGACGTAGAGGATCTGCTCGCCGCGACCGAGCAGGTTGTCGATGTAGGCCATGATGGACTCCTCACTCGACGCGCATCACCTCCTCCAGGAAGGCGACCGAGCGCAAGTCGCGTTCCAGGAGCGGACGCAGATAGGCGCGCAGCAGGCCCTCGACCTCGCTGCGCACCGCCGGGGAGAGGTGCAGCGCCTCGACTGCAGCCAGCGGCTGGCTCTGCAGATAGCGGAGCAGGCGAAAGCCCGGCCCACTCATCGCCAGGGCTGCCCGGTCGGCGCCCTGGTCCTGCGGGCAGAGCACGCCACCCAGCCCGGGGCTGAAGTGACGCGCCTCTTCGGTCAGGAGCTCCTGGCAAACGGCGCAGTGGTGCAGGTGCGGCCGGTAGCCCGCCAGGTGCAGCAGGTGCAGCTCGTAGAAGCGCAGCACCAGGTCGGGGTTGGCGCTGCGGTCAAGCGCCGCGAAGGTCTGCGCCAGCAGCGCATACAGCGGCGCATTCTCGTCATGCTCCGCGCTGAAACGATCGTAGAGCTCGGCGACGTAGTAGGCGCAACTCAAGCGCGGTAACTCGGCCCGCAGCGTGGCGTGGCTGTCGCGGATCTCGCTCTGGGTGATGATGTCGAGATTGCGCCCGATGGCAAGCAACAGGCCCGCTCGTGTGAAGAGCTCGACGTGGCCGGCCAGTTTGCTGCTGGTCCTGCGCACGCCTTTTGCCACCACGCGCCGTTTGCCCCCCGGCGTGGCGAGCAGCAGCAGCCGGTCGGCCTCGCCGAAGTCGCTCCGCCGCAGGATCAGCGCTTCAGTTCGATAGATGCGCTCGCGCATTGATGCTCGGTATCCGTCCTCTCCCTACGCTGGCGCTTCGCCAGGTTCACGACCCAGCGTAGCAGCTTGCCGTAACCGGAGTTGATCCAGCGCGGCGCACGGTTGGAGTCGGCAGAGTGATATTATAGCCCCTGTCAAGGGGCGCATCAAGGTTTTGGGGTTTGCCCCGGGGACTTCGCCTCCGCGCTGCCTCTACCGCGCGAGGGGAAAGGTCGCCGCGACGATCCAGGCAAACAGGAACGTATTGACGAGCGCGCCAACCAGGATCGTGCCGGTGCGCCGGTAGACGACCCCGCTCAACAGCCCGTAGACCGCGAAGTAGGCGATGAAGAGCGGGGTAATGAGCACCAGGAAGAAGAGCTCCCGCGGGTTGAGCACAATCGCCAGGGCCAGGGTGCCAAGGAAGCACAGCTTGGTGAGGACGTAGGCGCCCCGCGGCGCGCCCGGCCCGCGCGCCAGCCGCTCATCGGCCAGAAAGTACGGCAGCATCGCCGCCGCAACGGCGAGAAAAACCGGCAGCCGTACCGCCGGAGGAAAGTAATTGAGCAGAAAGACCTGGGTCGGCAGCCCGAAGCTCAACATGACATAGCCGATGACCAGCAGCGCCGCGGCCACGGCCATCAGGACGCCGCGCCGCCACACCGCAAACCGCTGGCCCCATCTGCCGTGCTCCGCCGCGCCACTGCCCGCACCCCGGCGCATCACGCGCACCAGCACCAGCCCGGCCACGGTGAGCAGCCCATAGATGCCGAAGAGCAGCGCCAGTGGCCCACCAACGAGGATCGGCAGCAACCCGCCCGCCGGGATCAGGCGCAGCAGCAGCGGAGTAAGCAGCGCCGGAACCAGCGCCAGCGCCCACCAGGCCCGCCGTTCCCCCAACGGCGCCGGCCCGCCGAGCGGGCCGATCGGCTGCAGCAGCCGCGCCAGCGGCCAGTACAGCAGCACCGCCCCGAGATAGACCAGCCCCAGGGCCGGCAGCCGATCGTCCAGGTAGCCGGCGCCGGGCGGCACGGCCGTGAGCGGCATGGCCGCCTGAAACCAGCCGAGCGCCTCGGCCATGCTCACCTGGCTGAAGAGCACCCCCAGGTGTTCGGCCCCCGGCACAAAGACGACCCGCCGCCCCGTGCCCGCCGCCAGGTCGCCATACGTCACCCCGGGCATACCCTCCGCGCCCGCGGCCGCAACGATCACCGCCTCCGCCAGCGGACGAAGCCCGCCCTCGAGCGCCCCCGTGAGCACCAGCAAGTTGCGCGGGCGGTCAGCGCTCACCCCCTCGGAGACCAGTGAGACCGCGACCGTCGCCGCGATGTCGGGTTGCTCCTGCGCATACCGGACGACTGCCTCACTGCCCATCGAGTGCCCCAGCAGCCCGACCCGCCCGTCCCCCCGTTCGCGAGCATAGGCCACCGCGGCGTCGAGCGCCGGCCGCAGCTGCCGGTAGCGCCCCTCGCGGTCCGCCAAACCGCCCTGCAGCACCTCCTCGCTCTGCCCATGCCCCGGGAAATCGAAGCTGACCGCGGTGTAGCCATTGCGCGCCAGGGTCATCGCGAACGGCTCCATGATCTGCTGCGAGCCGGCAAAGCCATGGGCGATCACGATCGCCGGGCCCCGTGGCGCACCGGCGGGCACATACACGCTGGCTGGCGTATTCCCCAGCCTGAGTCGCTCGATCCCGGCCAGCGCAAAGCGCGGGGCGATCAGCAGCCAGAGCCCCACGGCAATTGCCGCCAGGCCTGCCGCCCCGGCGAGCACGGTGAACAGCCGCGCCGTGAGGCGTGGGGCCGCCGCGCCCTTCGTAGATACGCTCAACGCGCCTCCTCATTCAGGCTACCGCGCCGGTAGCCTGCCAGATCCAGCGTGACGTGGCGAAAACCGGCCGCCGCGCGGATGGCACTCGCCACTGCCGTGGCCTGCGCCAGCAGCAGCGGCATGTCGGCCGGCTCCACCTCGATCCGTGCCAGGTCACCGTGGTGCCGCACCCGGTACTGGCGCAGCCCGATCGCCCAGAGCACCTCCTCGGCTGCCTCTACCTGCGCCAGCTTCTCCGGGGTGATCGCCGTGCCATAGGGAAAGCGCGAACCCAGGCAGGCGAAGGCCGGCTTGTCCCATACCGGAAGCGCGTAGTGGCGCGCCAGGGCGCGAATGTCGGCCTTGGTCAGCCCGGCCTCCTTCAGCGGCGCGCGGATGCCCTGCTCCAGCGCGGCCTGCACCCCCGGGCGGTGGTCGCCCAGGTCGTCGAGGTTCTCACCATAGGCCACCCAGCCTAGCCCGCGCTCCGCGGCCAGCCCGCTCAGCCGCGCGAACAGCTCGGCCTTGCAGAAGTAGCAGCGGTTGCTCGGGTTGGCGGCATAGTGTGGGTCCTGTACCTCGTTCGTCTGGATCACCAGGTGCTGAATGCCCGCCAGGCGCGCCAACTCCTCCGCCTGCCGCAACTCACGGCGCGGCAGCGAGGGTGAATCGGCAGTGACCGCCAGCGCCCGCGCGCCAAGCACCTCGTGGGCCACCTTCGCCAGCAGCACGCTATCCACCCCGCCCGACATTGCGATCACCACCCCGCCCAACTCGCGCAGGATGGCCTGTAAACGAGTAAGCTTCTGCCCGAGCTCCGGCATCAACTCCTGCCTCTGGTCCATGCACGTATCGCTCACAAATGCTTGCCTCGCGGCGCGCCGTAGGGCCGAAGTACACACCCCACGCGGTCCCCACCACCCCGGTCACCGTGCCACCGGATGTTCCGGGGTGCCCCTACGCGGTCCCCGCCACCCTGGTCACCGTGCCACCGGATGTTCCGGGGCGCCCCTACGCACCGGACATTCACCGCCAATCCGGTCACCGTGCCACCGTGTCACCGTGTCACCCGGACGCCCGATCACCCTGCGGCCAGACGATTGATCAGACTCGCCGCGTAGCCCGCGCCGAAACCGTTGTCGATGTTGACCACGGTGACCCCGGCGGCACAGCTGTTCAGCATAGCCAGCAGGGCTGCCAGCCCACCGAAGCTCGCCCCATAGCCCACACTGGTCGGCACGGCGATCACCGGGCGGCGCACCAGCCCGCCCACCACGCTCGGCAGCGCGCCCTCCATCCCCGCGATGACGATCAGCACATGCGCCTGCTGGATCCGCTCGACATGGGCCAGCAGCCGGTGCAGCCCGGCCACACCCACGTCGGCCAGGCGCTCGACCCGGTTGCCCATGACCTCAGCGGTGACGGCGGCCTCCTCGGCCACCGGCAGGTCGGCCGTGCCGGCGCAGATCACCAGCACCGTCCCGGGCTGCTTTGGCAACGGCTCACGCTCGACAACGATCGTCTGCGCCAGTTCGTGGTAGCGTGCCTCCGGCACGAGCGCTCGCACCTGCTCATACACCGCGGACGTGGCCCGCGTGCCGAGTACCGGTCCAGGCCCCTCGGCGAGCCGCGCCAGGATGGCCGCGGCCTGCGCCGGCTGCTTGCCCGCGCAGAAGACCACCTCGGGGAAGCCGGCCCGCAGCGCCCGGTGCGTATCGAGTTGGGCAAAGCCCAGGTCATCGAACGGCATGCGCCGCAACGCAGCCAGCGCCTCGTCGATCGCCGCCTCACCCTGGCGCACCCGCTCCAGCAGTGCTCGGAGCACCCGCTCGTCCACGCGCTACACCTCAATGCTCTGGCCGTCACGACCGATCTCGGCAACGCCACCGAAGCCCGCTGCCTGCACCGCGCGCAGCGCCGCCTCCTCCGCCATCGTCCAGCGCGGGCTGTAGTGGACCAGCACGAGCCGCGCCACACCGGCTGCCGCCGCCACCGCACCGGCCTGCTGCGGCGTGGTATGGCCGGCAAACGGCTCCGCCGTGGTCGCCTCGTGGATCAACGTGGTGGCGCCCTGGGCCAGTTCCTGCACCGCGACGCACGGCTCGGTGTCGGCCGAGTAGACCAGGGCCCGCCCGCTTGCCGGTTCCTCGAAGCGCAGCGCGAGGCACGGGCGGCTGTGGGCGGTCAACGCCGTGCGCAGCCGCCAGCCCTCACCTAGCTCCAGCTCGTCACCGGGCTGCAAGACGCGCCACTCCGGCACAACGTGGAACTCCACCTGCATGGCCTCGAACGTCCGCGCCAGCAGCTGCAAGGCCGGCTCCAGGCCATAGATCGGCAGCGGCTCCTGGCGCCCGCCCAGCCGCATGCTGAAGATCAGCCCCGGCAGCCCGTTGATGTGGTCGCAGTGGCTGTGGGTAACTAGCACACCGGCCAGCTCCTGCGGGTCGAGCCCTACGCGCAACAGCCGCTCGTAGGTGCTGCCCCCGGCATCGACCAGCAGCGGCCCACCCGGCCCGTCCCAGACCATGTGCGTATGCCCGCGGTCCGCGTCAGGCAGGCCCGTCCCCGTACCCAGCAGGATCAAACGCGGCATCGGTCGCTCCGTCGCTTGCAGCTGCGCGCCTCCGCACACATCATAGCACGCTGACGTGTGCTCCGCAGGCGCGGCAACCCACCGTGCAGGGCGATTGCAACGATACGGCTGGCAAACCCCGTTTTGCCCACGCCGAGTGCGCAGGCGTCCCGCCCGCATGCGGGCCGGAGGCCCGCGTACCCGGGTTTGCCAGCAGTATCTTGCAACGTCCTGGCCCACCGTGGCCGCCCCGCTCAGAAACGTGGAGCACCAGACAGGGAAGGGGCGCGTTCACCTTCGTGAACACGCCCCTTCCCCATCAGGCCCGTACTGCGCGATGACGTTACCGTCTCAGCAGCGGCAGGAAGAGCTGGAAGTCGGTCACCGTCAGCGTACCATTGACGTAGGTGATGGTGTAGTTGGTGCTCGTCAGGCCACTGGGCACGATCGGGTAGGTGCCCGCCGGGCTACTGGTCGTCGCAGGAGTCGAGAAGCTCAACGTACCACCCAGGACCGAGGGCCCTTCGTTGTTGACGAAGCCGCTGTAGCTGGCGGTGAAGGTCGGGTTGGGCGCACCGACGCGGCGCGTGGCATTGTCGGCCCGCACCGTCAGCGGCGCGCGGTTCACCGTGATCGTCGTGTTCGCGGTGACCGGCGCGAAGTTGGCGGTATCGGTGGGGGTAAAGACCACCTGCAGGTTCTGCGTGCCGGCCGCCAGCACCGTGCCCGCCGCCGGAGTATACGTAAAGGTACCGGCTACTGGCTGGCCATTGAAGCTCGCGGTGGCGTTCAGCTGGGTGGCACCCAGCGCCGTGCCGTAGGTAATCGCCGCAGGCGCAGGCCAGGTGATCTCGGGCACATCCTGGTTGGTGACGGTCAGCGTACCGTTGACGAAGGTGATCGCGTAGTTGCTGCTGGTCAGCCCGCTCGGGGTGATCGGATAGGCGCCTGCCGGGCTGTCAACC
>DAOUBZ010000544.1:0-15913 GCA_034432515.1 Chloroflexaceae bacterium
GTGAGAACCGCATCGTACCAGACGGCTGAACCGCCTTCACTAATCCTTTACACCTGGGTCGTTAACCCCCAAAAACTCTACCCCTGAAAGCTGGAGGAGGAGGTACACGATGCGTGTGCGGCAGCATTACGATGAGGAGTTGCAGGCGCTGCACCAGCAACTCAACGAGTTCGGCGATTTTGCCGTTGCGGCGATCAATCAGGCCCTGGAGGCGCTACGCCGGCAAGATCAGACCCTGGCCCGCGCGGTGGTTGCGGGCGACGTGCGCGCCAACGAGGCCCAGCACCGCCTCAATGCGCACGCGGTGACGCTGATCGCCACCCAGCAACCAGTCGCGCGCGACCTGCGCAAGATCATGGCCGCCATATCGGTCGGGAGCGAACTGGAGCGGATCGCCGACTATGCCAAGGGCATTGCACGCTTCGTCAGCGGTACGGATGGCGCCCCGCCACTCGAGCCGCCCGCGGCGCTGCTGGAGCTCGGCAAGGCCGCCGCTGAGGTGTTCACGCACGTCATTGCGGCGTTGCGCACCCTGGACGCACAGGCGGCCAGGGCGATCAATGGCGAAGAGGACCAGGTTGATCGGCTGTACGAGCAGGCGCTCGCCAGCATCGCCGATGTGCTCGCCACGCACCCCGGCGGGGCCGGGCGCGCTGCCGATCTGCTCTTCATCGCCCACGACTGCGAGCGCATCGCCGACCGCTCGACCAACATTGCCGAGCAGATCATCTACTACGTCAGTGGCGAGACGGTCGAGCTTAACCCGTAGCCGGGCCTAATTCTCGACGCGGTGGAAGGTTTCGGCCATAGGCATGCCGAAGGCTTCGCCGCGCTCGACGGACCATTCGCGGAGCCGCCCGGCCAGTTCGCTCTGGTCCTCGCCCAACTGGCTGACGTGGCAGCGCAGTGCGGCCAGCTTGATCTCGAAGGTCTCCGAGATGTCTACGGCGAAGTTCAGATGGGGGGCGCCCATGACGTAGAGCTCGCGCACACGACTGGGCGCCAGGCCCTCGGCGAGCAGATCGGGGAAGTCCCACCCGTTCTGGGCGGCGGGATAGACCGCGGCAATCGTGGCCTCGGCTGCCGCGAGATGATCGGGGTGGAAGCGACCGATGGAGTAGGTCGGCGTCCAGACCCGGTCGGGGGACTGGCAGATGACGCGGTAGGCGCGGGTGCGCCGGATCTGGCGCACAATCTCGCGGCGGAGCTCCAGGCTGGGCAGCAGCTGGCCGTCGGGGAAGTCGAGGAAAACCACCTCTTTGATGCCGAGCACCTCGGCAGCGGCGCGCTGTTCGTCCTTGCGCGTGTGGGAGATCTGGCGGCGCTCCTCGGGGCCCACGGCAGTGGCATCATCGGGGCCACCGGAGCCGCCGTCGGTGCAGATCACCAGGGTCACCTCCCAGCCCTCGCGGGCCCATGCCGCAATCGTCGCGCCGCAGCCGAACTCGGCGTCGTCCGGGTGAGCCACCACCACCAGCACCGTCTGCGGCCGCTCCTCGCTTGTACTGGTCATCCCTTCTCTCCTGCATGCGCCGGCTGATTGCTTCTCTGGTCTTCAGTCTAGCACAGATCGGTGTCTCTGCTCCGCGGTTGTGGTGCAGGGCTGATGCACGGACCGCCTCCGGCGGTAGGATGTGGGGCAGCCAGGCCGCCCGATAAGGCGGTTGTACCAGGGGTGTGGGGCTTGCCCGAAAGACGCTGCAACCGCCCTGGGTTGTGGCGGCGCAGCCGCCCCAGCCACCGAACGAACTGAACGGGGATCAAGCGAGATGCGGCTGGTTGTCTGCCTTCTAGTCGTGATGCTGCTGGCGGCGTGCAGCAGCACAGCGTCGCAGCCCACCGTGACCGCAGGCGACTATCCGCCCCTACCCGCGGACCTGGTCCGCGCGCCGGTGGTGCGGGTGGTGGACGGCGATACGGTCGATGTGCAGCTCGACGGGCGCGTGGAGCGGGTGCGCCTGATTGGTATCAACACACCTGAGTCGGTCGATCCGCGTCGCCCGGTGGAGTGCTTTGGCGTCGAGGCGGCCGCTAATGCCCGTGCCATGCTCGATGGCCAGGTGGTGCTGCTCGAAGCCGATCCCTCCCAGAGCGACCGCGACCCCAACGGGCGGCTGCTGCGCTACCTCTGGCTGGCGGATGGCCGGCTGGTGAATCTCGAGCAGATTGCCCAGGGCTACGCCTTCGAGTACACCTACGCAGCGCCCTACCGCTACCAGGACCGGTTCCGGGCCGCCGAGCGCGCCGCGCGCGAGGCCGAGGCCGGGCTCTGGTCGCCGGCGACCTGTGCAGGGCAGCGCGGGGTGGCCGAAGCGTCGCCAGGCCAGAACGCTGGGGCGGCACGCTGTGTGGCGCCCGCTGCCGGCCAGGTGGCGCCCGAACAGCCGGTGCGCATCGTCGGGCTCGACAAGGTGGCCGAGCAGGTGCGGCTGCAGAATGTCAGCGACGCGCCGGCGAACCTCGACGGATGGACGCTCTGCAGCATCAGGGGTGGCGAGGTGCAGGCCGGCGTCGGCGGCACGCTTGCGCCCGGTGCGACGCGCGTCTTTGCCAATCCGGGCCAGCCGATCTGGAGCAACAGCAATCGTGATGACGCGGCGCTCTACGACCTCGCCGGGCGCCTGGTGAGCTACTGGGAGGATCGTTCATCGGCTGGTCCGTAAGCTCGCTGCTGGCTCCGTTCGTATGCCTCCGGCGTGTCGATATCCTCCACCACCGCCGGGTCGTCCACGTCGAGCCAGCGTACCGTGGCCGCGTAGCGCGCCAGGATTGCACGTGCCCCGACATCACCCTCAAGGGTCTGGAGCTCGGCGAAGAGTTGCGCCGCCAGCAGCACCGGGTTGCCGCGTTGTCCCTGGTAGCGCGGGATCACTGCCGGCACCTCCGGTGCGGTCACAAAGGCGCTGATCAGCCGGTCGATCAGCCCCGCCGCGATCTGGGGCTGGTCGACCAGCAGGATCACGACGCCGATGGTCGCGGCCGGCAGCGCGCCCAGGCCACAGCGGAGCGACGCAGCCAGGCCCTGCGCGTAGTCCGGACACGCGACGATGGTGATCGGTCCACTCAGGCCAGCGAGGGCCTGGCGCACCGCCGTTGCCTCGGCGCCGACAACCACCACCAGGCTCGCCAGTCGGCTGGCAAGCGCCGTCTCAGCCACATGGCGCACCAGCGGTCGCCCCTGCCAGGGCAGCAGTTGCTTCGGGCGGTGCATACGTAACGAGTTACCCGCGGCCAGCAGAATGCCGTGGATAGTCATGATGGTAGCACGGGTGCGGACGCAGGGCGCTGCGTCCGTACGTTCCTCAGCATTAGGGTGTGACACCTGTCACCACCTCGTGGAGGCGGCGGGCAAGGATCTGGTCGTCCTCGGCCAGCACCGTGCGCAGGTCACAGATCAGCCGCCCCTCGGCAATGCGGGCCACCACGGCGGGCGTGCCCAGCCGCAGCCGGGCGGCGCAATGATCGGCGCCATCAGCCCCGGGCGCCACGGCGACGCCAGCGCTCGGCAGGGTTTCCCCGGGGAGCGAGCCGCCGCCCACCGCGCTGCGGCACTCGACCACCTCGGCGTGCAGCGCGGCAGCCTGCAGCGTGGCCGCGAGCGCCGCCGCGCGCGTCTGCAACTCGCTGCGTGGCGCGGCGATCATGCGCCACACGGGGATCTCGCTGGTGGCCTGGCCGCGCAGATAGCTCTGGAGCGTTGCCTCCAGGCCCGCGATCGTTGTCTTGTCGACGCGCAGCGCGCGGGCCAGCGGATGGCGGCGCAGGCGCTCAACCAGCTCGCGCCGGCCCACGATCAGCCCGGCCTGAGGGCCGCCCAGCAGCTTGTCACCGCTGAACGTCACCAGGTCGGCGCCGGCAGCCACACTCTCCTGCACCGTTGGCTCGGGGGCGAGCCCGTAGGGTGCGGTGGGCAACAGCGTGCCGCTCCCCAGGTCATCGAGCAGCGGCACGGCGTGGCTACGGCCAACCGCAGCCAGTGCGGCGAGCTCCGGCTCGTGGACGAAGCCGATCAGGCGGAAGTTGCTGCTGTGGACCCGCAGCAGCAGGGCAGTGCGCTCCGTGATCGCCGCCGCGTAGTCCTGGGCATAGGTGCGGTTGGTGGTGCCCACCTCCACGAGGATGGCGCCGCTCTGGCGCAGCACATCGGGGATACGAAAGCCGCCGCCGATCTCCACTGCCTGGCCACGCGAGACGATCACCTCGCGGCCTGCGGCGAGGGCGATCAGCGCCAGGTAGACGGCGGCGGCGTTGTTGTTCACTGCCAGAGCCGCCTCGGCGCCGCTGAGCCGGGTCAGCAGGCCCTCCAGGTGCACATTGCGGCTGCCACGCTCACCCCGTTCCAGGTCATACTCCAGGTTCGTGTAGCCCGCGCCCACGGCCTGCATGGCTGCTATGGCAGCGGCGCTCAGCGGGGCGCGACCAAGGTTGGTCTGGATGATCACCCCGGTGGCGTTGATCAGCGGGCGCAGGCTCGGGGTCAGCAAGCGAGCCAGGTGGGCGCCGACCTGCTGCACCAGGTGGTCCAGGGTCGCGACCTGGGCATCAGCGCCGGCCCGCAGGGCACGCCGGGCGTGTTCGAGCTCGGCGCGGGCGGCATCGCGCAGCACCGCCTGGGGGACGGTGTCGCCGAGGGCGGCGCGAGCGGCGAGTATCAGCCGGTCGACGCTGGGCAGGGCGCGCATGCGCGTCATGGGCTGCTCATCCAGTGCCGGGGTGTTCCCCGCTCAAGGGGTGAGGTCCAACCGCGGCAGGCGAATAACGCTCAAGTTGAGCGCGGGCGAGGCCAGGGTTGTCTCAGGCGCGCAGCACCTCGGCCTCGGCGCGGGCGAGCGCCTGTTCGCTCTCGGCGCCTGGCGCCGGCGTGGCGCCGCGGCCGGGCCGCGTCAGATCGAAGGCTGCCCGGAGCACGCTCTCGTACGCGGGCGGCAGTTGCCGTTTGCGCCGCCCCATCACCGTACGGGCCACATTGATCATACTCTCGATGCGATACTCACGGAAGATGTCGCCGCCCCAGGTGAAGTGGGGCACATTCTTTGGCACGCTGTGCATGCCAAAGACGTTACTGCCGGTACCGATGACCGTGCCGCCAGTAAGGTGCAGGCCGATACCGAGCTTCGCGTGGTCGGCCAGGAAGCAGCCGAGCTTGATCAGCCCGCTATCGCGTTGCCCGAGGCCCTCCAGATTGACCCGAATAGGGCCGTAGTTGTTCTTCAGGTCGCTGTTGGTGGTCATCGCGCCAATATTGACCCACTCGCCGAGCCAGGAGTGGCCAAGGAAGCCATCGTGGTGCTTATTGCTGTAGCCCTGAATGATGCTTGCCTCGACCTCACCGCCGACGCGGCAGACCGGGCCGATGCTCGTCTCGCCGCGGATACGGGCACTGGCGATCAGGCTGCCCGCACCGATGTAGCACGGCCCCTGAATGAAGCTAAAGGGCTCGATATGCGCCCCCTGGTCGATAAACACCGGCCCGTCGCGGGCGTCGAGCACGAGCGGCCCATCGAGGCGTGCATCAGTAGCGACATAGACATGCTCGCCGCGCACCACCACCTGCGGATTGTCGGCCGTGTAGAGCGGGAGGCGCGCCTGGAGCAGGGGCAGGTCGCGCACCAGTTGTTCACCGCAGTGGGCGATCAGGTCCCATGGGTAGCGTACCAGCAGTGGGGGTTCGTTGGGGCCGATCTCCCTGGCGTGGGCGAAGCGCAACAACTCGTCGCGGGCATCGGCGCCGGCCTGGTTCTGCAGGAAGTAGAGCACGGCCGAGGCCAGGGCGGGAGAGATGCGGGCGCCGAGCAGGGTGTCGCCGGCGAGGTAGACAGTATTGATCGGCTCGGCGAGCAGGGGCGAGAGCCAGCCGAGATCGAGCGCGCGCCCGTTGACGAGCACGATCGGCACACCCACCTGCAGGAAAGCCGCCATACCATCCTGCGGTCCGAAGTAGCTCATCAGGTGGGGGCGGGCCAGGCCCATGGCTGTGCCGCCATCGGGGCCGGGTAGGCCTGCCGTGACTCCGGCCCGCTCGCGGGTGGTGAAGGCGCCGCAGCGCAGCTCGAAGGCGGGGCGGGCCTGGGTCAGGGCGGCGAAGTTGTACCAGAGCTCATCCTCAAAGACGATAATGTTCATGATGGGGTGGGTTGGGCCGAAGCATTGGCGCAGCCGATCCTTCGGCCTTAGCGGGGGATGCTGATCCCGCGCTGTAGCTCGGATGGTCTGCTATGTTCTGCGGATAAGTTCCATGAGCGCGTTGCCGAGCTTCTGGCTGTCGTGGCGCAGCACGCGCACGGCGCGGCTTTCGGTGGGGTTGCTCAGCGACGCCGTGTACTGGATGACCGACGAGGCCAGGTCGGCCTCGATCACCACACTACCCTCGATCATCACCTGTTGCTGCGCGATCCGTCCGCCCGGCAGCACCGTGGTCTCCTCATACTCCTCCGGGTCGAGATAGACCGGCGACTGGTTGGCGGCGGCGTAGAGCCGGTAGACCTCCGGGTCAATGCGCTGAGCATTGACCAGCACGTAGTCGGGGGTAAAGCCGCCAAAGCGTTTGATCGCGGCAATATGGTCGGCGACGCCGAAGCCGGTGGTGCGGCCGGGCTCCGTCATCAGGTTGCAGATATAGATCTTGCGTGCCGGGCTCCTGGCGATCGCCTCGCGCAGTTCGTCGATCAGCAGGTTGGGCAGGATGCTCTCAAAGAGGCTGCCAGGGCCAAGCACGATCGCATCGGCGTCGCGGATCGCCTCGGCGGCGAGGCGCGTGAGCCGGGGCGGACCATCGCCATCGTGTTCAAGGAAGAGCCGCTCGACGTGGCGCTCGGCGATGGTCGGATCAAAGTTCAGGCGTCGCACATCCAGCCGGGTGCCGTCGTCGAGCTCGGCGATCACCTTGATCGGCTCGGGAGTCGGCACCACATAATATACATTCTGCATATTAAACAGGCCGGCGGCGCGGTAGTAGTACTCCACCGGATCCTGGACCGGAACTACGCCGGTCAGCCGGCGCACCTCCGGGCCAAGGGCGCTCAGGACGAGCAGTCCGGGGCCGCCCGAGAGGACGGTAATGTTTGGAGGGGCATCGCGCCGATAGCCGAGCACCAGATCATCCTCACTCTCGGCATCGCTGGTGCCGAGCGGGATGACCGCGACCCCGCTGAGGTGCCAGATGCCAAAGGCGAGGATCGCGGTGCCCAGCAGTATCAACAGCACGCCACGCAGCGGGCGTGGCAGGAACTGCAGCGTCAGAATGGAGACGAAAGCGGGGAGGCCCTCGACGGTGTGGTAGATATGGATAAACAGATAGGCCACACCGAGGGAGAGCAACACCACGCCAAGGAAGGTCAGCACCAGCGGCCAGGTCAGACGACTGAGCGACGAAAGGCGACGGGTGATAGCGTGCATAAGCGTTGGGGTAAGGGGTGCTGCAAGCCGGGGCCCAGCCACCGGCGCGGGCCGCGGTGGCCGGTTCAGGTCTTGAGCAACTGGCTGCGCAGGCTGTCGATCAGCCCGCGCAGATTGCCGCCGTTGCGGGCGACCATCTCGGCACAGATCAACCCGGCAAGGACGGCATCGGGATATCTGGCGTAGCGCCCGACGATAAACTGGCCCTCGGCGGTTGTACCGAGGATAGGCAGGGCACGCTCGTTGGTGAGCAGGGCTGCGAGCTCGATGCCCGGGTCGGCGGCGACCTCGACTTTGAGTCCCGTCGCATCTTCCCAGGCAACGAGGTGGGCCTGGCCGGCGAGCGGTGTGCCGGTGGCCGGGGCCGGGATCACCACCAGGCCGCGCTGGCGCTGCTGACGGGCCACGTAGGCAGCCAGCAGCAGGCCGGTCTCGGCCGGGTCGAGTTGTTCGCCATTCTTGTCGATGAGGGCCAGGGCGGTGCCATCGGCCGAGATGGCCAGCCCGAGGTGCGAGTCGCTCTCGCGCACCAGTTTCTTGAGCCGGTTGAGGCCGGCCTCGACCGGGGCAGGCGCCCCGCGGGCGAAGAGCGGATCAGGCTCGCGGTTGATCTCGATGGCGCGCGTCTGCCCGCCCTCACCGAGCAGGGTTGGCACGATCCCGGCGCAGGTGCCATTCATTGCATCGACGAAGATCGTCATCGAGGTGCGGCGAATGAGCTCGAGGTCCAGCGTTGCGCGCAGCGCCTCCAGGTAAGGGCCACGCATATCGACCATCTGATCGGCGGCCGGCTCGCCGCTGGGCGGGAAGGGCCCGGGCGTAGCGGGGTCGCTGAGCGGCTCGAGGCTCAGGCCGCTGGCATCGGCGGTCACCAGGACCAGGCCGTTGTAGTAGTAGGGCCGATTGTGGGCCGAGACATAGAGCGCGCAATCGGCGACGCGCTGGTCGAGGGCGTGGTGCACGGCTGGCAGCGGCGTTGGGGCGGCAGCGATGGGCGCGCGTACGCCGTTGGCCTGCAGGATGGCGGCCAGATCGCGCGCAAACAGGCTCCCCATGAAGCGGGTATCATAGGCAACGATACAGCTCATCCCACGCCTGGCGAGGCCCAGCGCAAGCGCGCCACCGCGCCGGCGCACCTGATCGAGCGTGAAGTCGGCGGCGATAACGGCTTCCCAGGTGTAGGCATAGGGGCGATAGCTCATACGCGCCTTCGGAACTCCTCCACGGCGCCCATCATCAACGCACGGATGGCCTGGGCGCGCTCCAGTGTCTGAGCTTCGAAGCGATTGGTGAGCGCCGGCTCGGTGTTGGAGGCGCGGAGCAGCCCCCAGCCATCGCCGAAATCGACGCGAACGCCGTCCACATCGATCACCGGGTACGCGGCACTGAAATACTCGCGCACATACTCGATGGCCTGGAACTTGAGCTCCTCCGGAAAGGGGACACGTCCCTCGTCAATCGAGGGTGGGACCGGATAGGGGGCCAGCACCTCGTGCAGCGTCGTGCCCAGCTGGCTGAGCGCGTAGAGCAGATAGGCCCCGGCGAAGGCCCCATCGTCGAAGTAGTGACCCGGGACGGGGAAGATCGTATGGCCGCTGAGCTCGCCGCCCAGCACCGCATCGGTCTCGCGCATCTTGGCTGAGAGGTTGGTGTAGCCCGTCTTCCACATGATCGGTGTGCCACCCAGCGCGCTGATCGCCTGTGGCAAAACGGCGCTGCACTTCACATCGAAGACCACCGGCCCGCGGCGCTGGCCGAGCAGGTAGGTCGCCAGCGCGATCAGGTAGCGGTCGGCGAAGACGATGCTGCCATCGTGATCCACGACGCCGAGCCGGTCGCCGTCGCCGTCGAGGCCAATGCCGAGGTCGGCATCGTGGGCGCGCACCGCCGCGATCAACTGCTGGAGATTCTCGGCCTTGAGCGGGTCGGGATGGTGGTTGGGGAAGGTGCCGTCGGGCTCAATAAAGAGCGGAACAACATCGAGGCCGAGGGCCTGGTAGGCGCGCAGACTAATCGGCCCGGCCACCCCGTTACCGGCATCGAGCACCACGCGGGGCCGTCGCCCCTGAAAGGGCAGGCGCCGGGTGAAGCTGGCCACATAGGCCTCGCTCACATCGGCCTGGCTCAGGCTGCCGGCGCCACTGGCAAACGCACCGCTGCGCGCGATGCGGCCCAGGGCCTGGATCTCGGCGCTTTCCAGGGGCTCGCTGCCAAAGGTCGGGTGAGCGCGACGGAGCTTCAGCCCGTTGAACTCGGGAGGATTGTGGCTAGCGGAAACGATAGCGCCGCCATCGGCGCCCAGCTGCTCGACGGCGAAGTACATCAGCGGGGTGGGCGCCAGCCCGATGTCGATGACATCGCAACCGGTTGCGCGCAGACCGGCAATCAGCGCGGCCTGGAACTCCGCCGAACTGAGCCGCGCGTCGCGGCCTACCACCAGACGCCGCAGACCCTGGCCGCCGAAGAACGTGCCGACCGCCTGGCCAAGCTGGGTGTAGACGGAAGCATCGAGGTCGACGCCGACAACGCCGCGGATGTCGTAGGCACGGAAGATCGTCGGGTTGATGGGTGCACCCATGGCGCTCTCCTGGGGGCAGGTTGTTAGTGGCGATCGTAGCGGAAAGAGACAGATCCGTCAAGGTTCTTTACAAGCAGAATGTTATCCGTTATAATCCTTATGCCAACGGTTTTCATTTCCGCAGGCGACGTAGTCTGCAACCGGCGGCCTGACTGAGAGCGACGCTCTCGGTTCTTCTTTTTCTCTCGCCCGGAGCAGGGCCAGCGTCCCCCGCGGCCCTTCCACGCTGTAGCTCCTACGGCGAACGGAACAGCACGAAGGCAGCCATACAATGACAGACAAGACGACGTACCTCACGCGTGAGGGGCGCGCCAAGCTGGAGGCTGAGCTTGAGCATCTCCAGACGGTGGAGCGCAAGCATGTGGCCGAGCGCATCGCTGCGGCCAAAGAGCTCGGCGACATCTCGGAGAGCGGCGAGTACGAGGATGCCAAGAAGTCCCAGGCAATCCTCGAAGGGCGCATCCGTGAACTGAAGAGCCTGCTCTCGCGGGCCGAGACGATCGACGATGAGCAGACCAGCAATGGCGAGGTTCGCGTCGGCTCGTCGGTAACGGTACGCTTCGAGGAAGATGGCGAGGAGGAGACCTGGATGATCGTCGGCAGCGCGGAGGCCAATCCGCGTCAGGGCCGCATCTCCAACGAGTCGCCGATCGGCGCCGCCATTCTCGGCAAGCGCCCGCGCCAGAAGGTGACCGTGCAAACCCCCTCCGGTGTCACCAGGCTGACGATCGTCAAAGTGCGTTAGCGGGTCATTTGTTCTGCCCGGCGCCGTTGCTGCCCCGACCCTCACCCCTGCCCCGTTGGGGCCACCCATCCACACCCGTAGGGGCGGCCCCGCGTGGCCGCCCCGGCCCTCCGTCGCCGCCCCGGCTCCCCGTGGCCGCCCATCGGGCGAGAGATGGTATAATGGTTCGAGCCGGCGCAGCCGGGGCGGCGCTATCCCCGGCATCATCGTGTAGCGAGCAGCGATGGAGTTGAACGACCTCCAGGCCCAGCGCGCCGCCAAGCTTGAGCGGCTGCGCACTGCGGGGATTGACCCGTTTCCCACCCGCGCAACACCGACCCACCAGGTGGGCGAGGTGCTCGCCCACTTCGATGACCTGGCTGCCAGCGCAACACCGCTGACCCTCGCTGGACGGATTGTCGGCGCCCGCCGTGTGATGGGCAAGATCGCTTTCGCTCATATCGAGGACGGCAGCGGGATGCTGCAACTCTGGATCAGCCGCGCCGACCTCGGCGAGATCTGGTTCGAACGCTTCCGCGACGAGCTCGACACCTTCGATATCATTCAGGCCCGTGGCACGCTGCGCCGCACGAAGACTGGCGAGCCCTCGCTCTTTGTGACTGCGATCACCCTGCTTGCCAAGGCGATCAACCCGCCCCCCGAGAAGTGGGCCGGGCTGCAGGATGTCGAGGAGCGCCAGCGCCAGCGCTACCTCGACCTGATCGTCAATCACGAGGTACGCGAGACGTTCCGCGCCCGCGCCCGCGCCATCACCGCGATGCGCCGCGTGCTCGATGAACAGGGGTTCCTGGAGGTGGAGACCCCGGTGCTCCAGCCAATCTATGGCGGCGCCGCGGCCCGGCCGTTCACCACCTACCATAACACCCTTGGCCAGAGCCTCTATCTGCGCATTGCGACCGAGCTCTACCTCAAGCGGCTGATCGTCGGCGGCTTTCCCGGCGTCTATGAGATCGGCAAGAACTTCCGTAACGAGGGCGTGGACCGCAGCCATAACCCCGAGTTTACGATGATGGAGTGCTACCTCGCCTACGCCGACTATAACGCCATGATGCGCCTGGTCGAAGAGCTTATGCGCGAGATGGCAATCGCCGCCACCGGTGCACCCCGCGCCTACTATCAGGGCCAGGAGATCGACTTCGGCGGCGCGTGGACGCGCATCGCGATGGCCGATGCGATCGCCGAGCGGACCGGGATTGATATTCGCGAGGTCGTCACCCTGGGCGCGCTCAACGAGGCGATCGCCGCGGCTGGGCTCAAGCTCGAACGCAAGCCCACCTGGGGCAAACAGGTCGACGAGCTGTTCAGCGAGTATGTGCAGCCGTTCCTGGTGCAGCCCACCTTCATCATTGATTATCCGGTGGAGCTCTCGCCGCTGGCCAAGCGCAAGCCCGATCAGCCCAACTTCACCGAGCGCTTTGAGGCCTTTGCCGTGGGCATGGAGCTCGGTAACGCCTTCACCGAGTTGAATGACCCCTTTGACCAGGAGCAGCGCTTCCTCGAACAGGGCCGTGACTTCGCCGCGGGCGATGAAGAGGCCCACCAGATGGATCTCGACTTTCTGAATGCCTTGATGTATGGTATGCCACCCACCGGTGGCCTGGGTATGGGGATCGACCGGATCATGATGGTCCTCGCTGACCGGCCCAACATCCGCGAAGTGATCCTCTTCCCGCATATGCGGAAGCGCGAAGAGTAACGCCGCCCGTGCGGCTGATACTCCAGAGGAGTTGCGCGATGCCCCGCTCTTTCACGATCGAGCGCGAGAATCTGCCCCAGGTGGTGCAGGGCTGGCTGCGCGCCGTGGGCCTGGGCGATGAAGACGTGGTTGAGATCATCTTCACCGAGCACGAGGTGCTGCTGCGGCGCCCGATGAGCCCCCAGTTGCGCGCCTGGGCCAGCGGGGTGAGCGATAAGTACGATAAGGCGTTTCGCCAGATCGCGGGGCTCTGAGCAATGCGGCAGAACCGGCGACCGTGGCCCTGCGCCATGGGCGTGGTTGCAGGTGCCTACCATGAACTACCTCACACGAGACGAGCTCCTCGATCTGCACGCCTACGCGGTGGAGCGCTACGGCGGGCTGCTTGGGATCAAGAGCCAGGACCGGCTGCAAACGGTGCTGAATGCGCCGCGTCAGGAGATGTTTGGTGCCGAGCTCTACCCCGATCTCTGCAGCAAGGCCGCAGCGCTGGTCTACCTGCTGGTCAAGAGTCACCCGTTCGTTGGGGCGAACGAGGCGACGGCGCTGCTGGCCCTGCTCCGTTTCCTCGATCTGAACGGGGCTGCCCTCAAGCCAGAGATCAGCCCCGCCGAACTGGCCTATGTGTTTCGTGCATTGAGCAACTCCGATATGGACAAGGAGGGGCTCGAGCGGTGGCTGCGCGACAGCATTGCGTAAGGGCGAAGCCATGACCCGCGTTTTCATCAATGGCATCGATGGGCTGCTCGGCGCCCGGGTGGCGGAGTTGCTCAGCCTCAGCCCCGAGGTGCGCATTGTCGGCCTCGGGCGGAGCAAGCCGCCCGCGCCGGTCGGGCGTGCCGAGTGGCTCGCCGCGCGCCTCACGGGCAAGCAGTTGGCCGAGTTGTTACGTGCCGAGCGCATCGATGTGGTGATCCACCTCGATTTCGCCGGCGCCGAGCGACCAGCCGAGAGCCGTGAGCACGCGGTGCAGCATAACGTCATCGGCACCATGGAGTTGCTCGGCGCCTGCGTTGCCGCCGGCGTGCGGCGCGTCCTGCTGCGCAGCCACGTCGGCGTCTACGGCGCCAGCCCGCTCAACCCGACGCTGATCGCTGAGGATCGCCCGATCGCCCGTGGCACGCTCAGTGGCATCCTGCGCGATTTCGCCGAGGTCGAGCAGTTCGCTGCCGACTTTGCCACCCGCCGGAGTGAGCCGGTCATTGTCCCGCTGCGCCTCGCTCCCCTCATCGGCGCGTGGTCGCCCCTGGTCGACTACCTGAGTAGTCCCGGGCCACTGATCCTGGTGGGCTTCGACCCGCGCATCCAGTTGCTCGGGCTGGACGATGCGGCCGATGGTTTTGCCCGCGCTGCCCTGACGCCCGCCTGCGGACCGTTCAACCTCGCATCCGATGACACCCTGCGCCTGGGTCAGGCGATCAGGCTTGCCGGCCAGCAGCCACGCGCCACGCTCGAGCCCGTCGTGAGCCTGTCCCTCACCATGGGCAACCGCGATATCCTTGGCCACTGGCCGTTTGACCTGAGCTTTCTCCGTTACAGCTGCGTGGTCGATACGCAGCGCGCCAGGTGCGAGCTTGGCTGGGCGCCTCGCCACAGTGCCGCCGATCTCCTGCAGTTGATGCGTGCCAATGGGCGCCTCAACGATGATCGGGCGGCATCCGAGGCGGCGCTGCGCGAGTTTCTCGCCCGAAGGAGCTAGCCTGTGAGTGAAGATACCCTCCAGCACGAGTCCCCCACCGCGGAGCCCACCCCTGAGTACGGTGATGGGGCCGCCTCTGCCACCGAGCCGCCCGCCGAGGTGAGCAGCGATGCCGCTCCCGCCGCCGAGTCAGTAGCCGAGGCTGCCCCCGCCGCCGAACTGAGCTCAGAGGATGCTCTTACCGTGGAGCCGGTTCCCGAGGTGAGCGCCGATACCGCCATGGCCGCCGAACTGAGCTCAGAGGATGCTCCCGCCACTGAGCCAGTGGCCGAGGCCAGCCCTGCCCCTGAGGCCGGCGAGCCTGTTCTGCTCCTCGCCCCGCCAGACCACGAGAGTGCGGACGCACCACCCGCTGCCGCCACCGACGAAACCGCCGCGGTGAGTGAGCCGAAGCCGCGCCGCGCGGCGCGCAAGGCGCCCGCGACGGCCACGCCGGCGCTCAGCGCCGAAGCACCGCCTGTCGAGGGCTTCGAGGTGCCGGTGGGCGGGGCCACACCTGTCGAGGGCCTCGAGGTGCCGATGGGTGAGACCACACCCGTCGAGGGCTTCGAGGTGCCGGTGGGCGGGGCCGCGTCGGCCTACCACGCGACCTCGTTCTGGTCCGAGCGCCCCGATGCGCTGACGCCGCCCGCGACGGCCGACAGCCTCTACGAGGCGGCCGCCGCCGAGGCCGCCGGCCCCGCTGAGGCGCTCTTCGACATCGAAG
This sequence comes from Chloroflexaceae bacterium, assembly GCA_034432515.1. Lineage (GTDB taxonomy): Bacteria > Chloroflexota > Chloroflexia > Chloroflexales > Chloroflexaceae > JACAEO01. The sequence continues at coordinate 14,820 of DAOUBZ010000544.1, forward strand.
TTGATGTGCGCAGTCGCCCCGTCGAAGTCAACGGCGAGCGGGCCGACGTCCAACTCCAGAAGCTGGCCACCGGCCTGTTGCAACTCGTGGGCGACAATCTGCGCCGTATGACCGACGAGCAGATCGATCGGGTCAACGCCATTCTCCGCAGCATCGACCTCAAGGACTACCTCGACCCCGATTTCTGGAAGGGCATCGGCATGGTGCTGCGCTACCAGATCGACGAGCAGGTGTCCTTCGTGCAGCGCCGTCTGAGTGGTGAGTACAGCACTGATCCCTACGGCCTGGACCGGGAGGTGATCGAGATCGTGCGCCCGTTCATGCGCTTCATGTACCGCACCTGGTGGCGCGTCGAGGTCGAAGGCCTGGAGCGGGTGCCCGCCGAGGGGCGCGCGCTGCTGGTCGCGAACCACAGTGGCGTGCTCCCCTGGGACGGCGCTATGATCGCCACGGCAGTGGCCGAGGATCACCCGGCGAAGAATGACCGTATCGTGCGCAGCCTGCACCTGCACTGGTTCAGCACGCTGCCCTTTGTCGCGCCGGCGCTCGCCGCGGTGGGCCAGGTGCCGGGCCTCCCTGAGAATGCCGTGCGTCTGCTGGAGAGCGACGAACTGGTCTGCGTCTTCCCGGAGGGGCTCAAGGGTGTGGGCAAGCTCTACAAGGATCGCTACAAGCTGGCCCGCTTTGGCCGGGGCGGCTTTGTGCAGGCGGCACTGCGCGCGCAGGCCCCGCTGATTCCCGTGGCAGTCGTGGGCGCCGAGGAGATCTACCCCATGCTCGCCGATGCCCAGCCCATCGCCCGCTTGCTGGGTATGCCCTACTTCCCGATCACCCCCTTCTTCCCCTGGCTCGGTCCGCTTGGCGTTGTCCCGCTACCGACCCACTGGTCGATCACCTTCTGCGAGCCGCTGCACACCGAGGAGTACGACCCCGCCGCAGCCGACGATCCGCTGATCGTGCTCGGCCTGACCGAGATGGTCCGCGAGCGCATCCAGGCAACCATCGATGCGAAACTGGCTGAGCGCAAGTCGATCTTTTAGAGCGGGCAGGGCCCGGGAAACGTCCCTGGGGCAAGCCCCAGACCCCAGGTTGTG
>DAOUBZ010000545.1:0-3992 GCA_034432515.1 Chloroflexaceae bacterium
ACCAGGCGCGGGCCTCGCTGGAGCAACTGGTCGCGCCGCCCCGCGCGCCGGAACTGGCCGCCGCTGAGGCCCGGGTGCGCGCTGGCCAGGCCGCCCTGCGCCGGGCCGAGGTCGCCCTGACCAATGCCACCCTCAGCGCGCCCTTCGCCGGCACGGTGGTGCAGATCAACCTCGAACTCGGCGAGCAACCGTCCACACTCGAGCCGGCGATTGTGCTGGCCGATATGAGCGCCTGGCGGGTTGAGACCAGTGATCTGACCGAGCTCGATGTGGTCAATGTCCGGGTTGGCGATGAGGTGCGGCTCACCTTCGATGCCGTGCCCGAGCTCAATCTCAGCGGCATCGTGACCAAGATCCAGGCGCTCGGCAAGACCTACCAGGGTGATGTGATCTACACCGTGACGGTTGAGCCGAAGGCCTGGGATGAGCGGTTGCGCTGGAACATGACAGCGACTGTGACGGTGGGCGGCGAGTAGCGGCCTAAGCACAGGTGAGCCATGCTCAGCCTTAAGAATCTGCTCCGCCGCAAGGTGCGCAGCTTCCTGACCATCCTCGGCATCGCCGTGGGTGTCGCGGGTGTGGTGGTGCTCTCGGCCTTTGGCGAGGGCATGGCCGACGGCTTCAGCGGGCTGGGTGGCGCGGCCAACGCTGACCTGCTGGTGACCCAGAAAGACGCCGCGATGATCCTGCTCGGCGCGATCGACGAGCAGGTGGGCACAGAGATCGCTGCCATGCGCGGCGTCGCCGCAGTGAGCGGCACGGTAGTCGGCGTCGTGCCGTTGCCCGAGTCGCCCTACTTTCTGGTGGCCGGCGAGGAGCCACGCAGCTTTGCCATGGAGCGCTACCGCATCGTCACCGGGCGCCCGCTCAGCGCCCGGCGCGAGGTGATGCTCGGGCGCAAGAGCGCCGAGAGCCTGAAGAAGGTGGTTGGCGACAAGTTCCGCATCAACGATATCAGCTACCACGTGGTCGGCATCTACGAGACCGGCGCCAGCTTCGAGGACAATGGCGCGGTGATCCACCTGACCGATGCCCAGCGGGCCTTCGACAAGCGGCGCCAGGTCAGCTACTTCAAGCTCAAGCTGCGCGACCTGAGCGAGCGCGAGGCGGTGAAGCAGGCGATCGAGACGCGCTGGCCCGAACTGGCAGCGACCCGCGCCGGCGATGCCACCGCGCAGGATCAGTTGCTCGATATCTATCGCTCACTCGGCTGGGTGATCGGGCTCTTCGCCATCCTGGTGGGTGGCCTGGGCATGATGAACGCCCAGTTGATGAGCGTCTTCGAGCGCACGCGCGAGATCGGCGTGCTGCGCGCCATGGGCTGGCGCCGCCGCCGGGTGGTGCGCATGATCCTCGGTGAGGCGCTGCTGCTGTCGCTGGTGGGCGGCGCACTGGGCCTGTTACTCAGCCTGGGGCTGATCAAGCTGATGTCCCGCTCGGCTGCCCTGGGCGGTTTCCTCACCGGCGCGGTCGAGCCACTGGGCTTCGCCCAGGCCTTGCTGATCGCCGCCGTGCTCGGCCTGGTCGGCGGCGGTTACCCGGCCTGGCGCGCCGCGCGCCTGGCCCCGGTCGAGGCGCTGCGCGCCGAGAGCGGCGCACCGGTACGCTGGGGGCCGATCGCGCGCCGGCTCGCCCCACTGATGCGCGGCCCGGCGCTGCGCAACCTGCTGCGCCGACCCACCCGCAGCCTGATGACCATGCTCGGCCTCGGGGTTGGGGTTGGCCTGATTGTCGCGCTGGCCGGCATTGCCGCGGGCTCGCGGGAGCTGATCGCCCGGTTGCTCAGCGCCGGCCAGGCCGATATCGTTGCCGAACAGGCCGGCGCCTCCGATGCCGCCTTCTCCTCGATCGACGAGCGCCTGGCCGAACAGATCCGCGCCCACCCCGAGGTCAAGAGCGTCTCGCGGCTGGTCTTTGGTACTGCCAGCGTGCCCGGACTGCCGTTCTTCATCGTCTATGGCCTGGACCCGCGCGAGAACTATCTCGCCCACTACCGGGTGAGCGAGGGGCGCACGCTGCAGCGCAGCGGCGAGATAATCATCGGGCACCTGGCCGCCAACAGTCTCAAGAAGAGCGTCGGCGAACAGCTACGGATCTCAGGCCAGTCCTTCACGATCGTCGGCATTTTCGAGACCGGCATGGCCTACGAGGACGCCGGCGGGGTGGTGCCGCTCAAAGAGGCGCAGCGGCTCTTCGGCAAGCCGCGCCAGGTCTCCTTCCTTGGCATCGCGCTTCACGACCCCGGGCGGGCCGCCGAGATCGCCGAGGAGCTCGAGCGGCGGTATCCCGAGCTTATGGTTGCGCGCACGGCCGACCTGTCCTCGCGTATGCAGGATTTCGCCACCATGGATGCGTTCTTTGGCGCGCTGATCGCCCTGATGATGGCCGTCGGCGGCATCGTGATGATGAACGTGATGCTGATGAGCGTGTTCGAGCGCACCCAGGAGATCGGAGTGCTGCGGGCGGTGGGCTGGCGGGGCCGGCGGGTGCTGCGCATGGTGCTGTCCGAGGCGCTGATGCTGGGGTTGCTCAGCGCGGGGGCAGGCATGGCCATCGGGGTGGGCCTGAACAGCCTGTTGCGGTACCTGCCCGGTTATGGCAGCTGGCTCGAAGTCATCTACACCCCGGGTGACATGGCCCGCGTGATCGCCATGGCGCTGGGCCTGGGTCTGCTGGGCGGCCTGCTGCCCGCGTTGCGGGCGGTGCGGCTACACCCGATCGAGGCGCTGCATTATGAGTAGCTGCTCGCCCTGCGCGTAGGGCTGGCCAATGGCACGATCGTTCAGGAATGCCAATGAATCCAACCGCAGTCAACCGCAGCGTAGCCGGCTCACCAGCGGACGAGGCGCCGGTCATTCTCGAGACCCGTGGGCTGTCGCGGGTGTATGGCGAGAAGGTGCCGGTGAAGGCGCTCGACGGCGTGGATCTGCAGATCCGCAAGGGCGAGGTGGTGGCGATCGTCGGCCCCTCGGGCTCCGGCAAATCGACCCTGCTCAACCTGATCGGCGCCCTCGATCGGCCCACCGCCGGCGAGGTGATCGTCGACGGCACGCCGCTCGCCCAGGTGCGCAACCTGGACCGCTTCCGCGGGCGGACGATCGGCTTTATCTTTCAAAGCCACAACCTGTTGCCCACCCTGACCGCCCGTGAGAATGTCGAGGTGCCGATGTATGAGTTGCCGCTGCGCCCGGCGCAGCGGCGCGCCCGCGCGCTGGAGTTGCTGGCCCTGGTGGGCCTGGCCGATCGTGGCGATCACCTGCCCAACCAGCTCTCGGGCGGCGAGCGGCAACGGGTGGCGATCGCGCGGGCGCTGGCCAACAGCCCGTCGATCCTGCTGGCCGACGAGCCGACCGGCAACCTTGACAGCAAGAATACCGCCGACGTCATGGCGCTGCTGAGCCAGCTGAACCGTGAACAGGGCGTAACAATGGTGATCGTGACCCACAATACCGAGGTCGCTGCTGCTGCGCAACGGGTGATCACCTTCCGTGACGGCAAGATCCTGCGCGATGTGCCGATGAGCAACGAGCTTGAGCGCGAGTTGCTGGAGCTGAAGAGCTCGCCGCTCGGCCAGGCTATCCTCCGCGGCGAAAACCTGCCACCCGCTCTGGCCGAACTGGCTCCCCGGCTCCACGAACTGCTCGAGCAGGTCTAGCCCATGCTCTGGTGCGCCGGTAGCGTATTCCGGCGGCGCGGGCCTGCGGCACCCGAGAAATGCTCTCTTCTGGTTGGTTCTGGGCAGCGTTGCCGCCCAGAACCAACCAGAAAAGAACGCTCTCCCGACGCCCTAGATGTAGATTGCCCGTCCGGTACTTATCCACATTTTGTGGATGAGCTGTGTATAACCCCCCAATATCTAGGGCCTCCCCGGAATTATACCGCAGGGAGCCCCTACATCTAGCAACAGCAAACCTGGCGAGCGGGGTCGTTCGCCACTGGACGTAGTATCACCCGGGGAGATGATCAGCGTGTGAAGCGGGTGTGAAGGCAGC
>DAOUBZ010000546.1:0-4406 GCA_034432515.1 Chloroflexaceae bacterium
TGGACTGGCTGCGCGAGCGGGGCTGGCTGGCCCGCGTGCAGACCGAGCGCGGCGATTACACCTACGCCCGTACCCTGCCCGGCCACCACCACCACGCCGTTTGCACGCGCTGCGGCGCGACCCTGCTGCTGGAGGGCTGCTCGGCCCTCGAGTCGCTCACGGCCCTGCTCGCCCGCCAGGGCTTCCGCGTCCAGGGTCATATTTTGGAGCTATTCGGCCTCTGCGCCCGCTGCCAGGCGGCCATGGGAGGAGCCCGATGACGATTGCCACGAGCCCACCTGCCCTCGCGCTCCAGCCCGCCGCCGACGACGAGTTCTGGGCGGTGGCCCGGCTCTTTGCCGCGCTGCACCGCTTCAACGCCGGGCTCGACCCACGCTTCCGCCTGGCCGCGGGCTGGGAGCCCCTGCTGCGCGAGCACTTTGTGCGCACCCACGGCGCCCCTGGTGCCCTCTGGCTGCTGGCCTGGCGCGGCGGCGAGCCGGTCGGCCTGCTCTTGATGGAGGCCCACACCGACTCGCCGCTCTTTGCCGAGCGGCGCTGGGCCGAGCTGGTGGCGCTCTACGTCGCCCCCGGCGAGCGCGGCGGCGACCTCGGGCTACGCCTGGTCGAGGCCGGCAAACAGTGGGCTGCCGCCCACGGCTTCGACCGGCTCCAGCTCTACGTCACCACGGCCAACGAGCGCGCCCGCCGCTTCTATGCCCGCTGCGGCCTCGCCCCGGTCCAGGAGATCTGGCGGGCCGAGCTGACGCCCGTCCCAGGGGCGACCCCGCCGCCCGACCCCTCCTGCGAGGCCGACGGCCACGCCGCCCACCAGCTCGAGCTCGGCCACCACCACCTGGCGATGGAGCTGAGCGACTGTCCCGCCGAGGAGCGCGATGATGCTTGACCTGTTCGGTACCCAGCCGCGGCCCGACCCGGCCCACCTCGCCGCCATCAAGGGCTGGGTCGCCGAGGCCCTCGCCCTGCCCGATGACGTCACCGTGATGGTGACCGAGCTGCGCTGCAGCGAACCTGGCTGCCCGCCCCTGGAGACCGTGATCGCTGTCCTGCACCCTGGGGCTCCGCCTGAGCAGCGCAAGCTCCACCGGGCTACCGCTGAGATTACCGCCGACGACATTCGCGGCATCTTCGCCGCCGACGTGAAGATAGCCGATAACCGATAGCCGCAGCAGAGCGCGCAAATGGCATGTCTATCGTAGCTGTAGTGAGGAGATACCTGATGACCGCGACCTCCGATCCGCGCACGCCCGTGACGGTGCTCACCGGCTTCCTGGGCGCGGGCAAGACGACCTTGCTCAACCGCATCCTCACCGAGCAGCACGGCAAGCGCATTGCCGTGATCGAGAACGAGTTCGGCGAGGTCGGCGTGGACAACGACCTGGTGATTAACGCCGAGGAAGAGATCTTCGAGATGAACAACGGCTGCATCTGCTGCACCGTGCGCGGCGACCTGATCCGCATCCTCTCAAACCTGATGAAGCGCAAGGACAAGTTCGACTACATTCTGATCGAGACGACGGGCCTGGCCGACCCAGGCCCGGTGGTGCAGACCTTCTTCATGGACGATGAGCTCAAGGCGAAGCTGCGGGTGGACGGCATCGTCACCCTGGTGGACGCCCACCACATCGTGCATCACATCGACGACGCGCCCGAGGCCCAGGAGCAGATCGCCTTCGCCGACGTGATCTTGCTGAACAAGACCGATCTCGTGCAGACCGGCGAGCTCGACGCCCTGGAGCGGCGCATTCTGAGTATGAATGCCGCCGCGAAGCTCTACCGCACTCAGAACGCGCAGGTGGATCTGGACGCGGTGCTGAATGTGGGCGGCTTCAACCTGGATCGGGCCATGGAGATCGACCCGCAGTTTATGGAGCCGGAGTACCCCTTCGAGTGGGGCGGCGTGTTCTACCTCGACGCGGGCAGCTACACCATCGCCCTAGACGAGGGACCCGATCCGGCCATGCAGCTGGCGTTGCTCCCCGCCACGGCTGCGACACCCGAGGCGCTGGAGCTGGCACAGGAGCAGGCGGTGCGCGTCTACGCCGAGGAGGAGCAGCCCCTCGACCCCGGGGCTACGCTTACGCCCGGGGCCACCCTCTACCGGCTGAACCTGTGGGAGACGCCGCTGCACTTCACGTTGGAAGTGCCCACGGCCGGGGCCTACGCGCTGTTCACCGAGCACGGCCCCGACGAGTTCAACCTGCGCCTGCTCCACGCCGGCGAGCCGCTCACCCCGGAGCTGGAGCACACCTACAAGCCCGACCACGAGCACGACGAGGAGGTGAGCTCGGTGGGCATCACCGTGGCGGGCGACCTCGACCCCACGCGGCTGAACGCCTGGCTCGGACGGCTGCTGCGCGAGCAGGGCACCGACATCTTCCGCATGAAGGGGGTGCTGAGCATCGCCGGCGACGCCCGGCGCTTCGTCTTCCAGGGCGTCCACATGCTCTTCGACGGCCGTCCTGACCGCGAGTGGGGCAACGAGCCGCGCACCAACAAGCTGATCTTCATCGGCCGCAACCTCGACCGCGAGCAGCTCAACGCCGACTTCGCGGCCTGCCTGGTGTAAGAGGGGGCCGCCGTGACAGTATTTCGCGCCAAAGGACGTGCAGTTCCGCCGCCCATCACCGTCACCCTGGAGCGCCGTTGGCGCACCCAGCTGGACGGACACATCATCAGTCTGCGCTGGTCGCCCGATGGTGCATGGCTCGCCGCGGCCATCGCCGACGGGCCGATCACCATCCTCTCCGTCACCGGCGAGCGCCTGCACGAGCTGCCCGGCCACGGGCTGGGCACCACGGCCCTGGACTGGCACCCCGACGGGCGGCTGCTCGCCTCGGCGGGGCAGGACGGCCATGTGCGCCTGTGGGACACGCAGACCGGGGCGCAGGCCCAGGCGCTGCGCCACGCCACGAGCTGGGTCGAGCGGGTGGCCTACCACCCCTCTGGCCGTTTTCTCGCCGCCGCCGCCGGCAAGGAGCTGCGGGTCTGGGACACCATCGGGAACCTCGTCTGCGCGCACCGCGACCACGCCTCGACTATCGCCGACATCGCCTGGAAGCCCGGCACCGCGCAGATCGCCGCCGTCGCCTATGGCGGCACGACCCTCTGGACCCTGGACGACCCCACCCCGTTGCGCCGCTACGCGTGGAAGGGCTCGTCCCTGGTGTTGGCCTGGAGCCCCGACGCCAGCATGTTCGCTACCGGTGACCAGGACCAGACGGTGCACTTCTGGTACGCCGACAGCGGCAAGGACCTCCAGATGTGGGGCTACGAGACCAAGATGCGCGAGCTGGCCTGGGATCCGTCGAGCCGCTACCTGGCGACGGGCGGCGGGCGCGACGCGGTCGTCTGGGACACCCGGGCCTCGAAGAAGGGCCCCGAGGGTAGCAAGCCGGTGATGCTCGCCCTGCACGAGGCCTATCTGAGCGCGCTGGCCTACCAGCACACCGAGACGAAGGACGCGCCGGCGCTCCTGGCCTCAGCGGGGCAGGACGGGCTGGTGGCGCTGTGGCGCCCGACCCGCGGGCAAAAGCCCCTGGCCCGGCACGGCTTCAACACCCCGATCAGCCAGCTCGTCTGGTCCCCCGACGACCGCGCCCTCGCCGTCGGCGGCGAGGACGGCACCGTGGCCCTGCTCACCCTCAGCTGACGCGACGGAGGCGCCGATGTGCGGTCCAAACAACCTGTCGCCCACACTCGCTCACGGTGCCACCGCCGACTGGCGCGCGGCCGTGGAGACGGCCCTGCAGCACGCAGGGCTGCGGGCCTCGTCGGCACGCACGGCGGTGCTCGATTGGATCGCCGCCGCCGAGCGCCCCTTCACCGCCGAGACCATCGTGCAGCAGCTGGTCGTGGGCTGGGGCCTGGGCAGCCGCCCGACGGTCTACCGGACGGTGGACTGGCTGCGCAGCGCCGGGTGGCTGGCCCGCCTCCATCTTGAGGGCAACGACCGGGCCTATGTTCGCTCGCGCCCCGGCGGCCACCAGCTCGTCTGCACCATCTGCGGCGAGAGCCAGACCATCACCGACCTGAAGCTGGCGCCGCTGGTGATGCCGCGGCTCCAGGACCTTGGCTTCGAACTCCAGGGCGAACACCTGGAGCTGTACGGTCGCTGCCGGCAGTGTCGCCGCGCTGAGACCGCCGTCTGCGAGGAGCGGCCCTGACTGCCCCGACTGATCCTCCGCCTGCTACGACAAGGAGCGCAATCGTATGTACCCCTCGGTCTATCGCCGGTTCACCGCCCTGAGCCTGGTCGGCCTCTTTGCCCTGCTGCTGGCCGCGTGCGGCAGCGCCCCGGCCGCCCAGCCCACTCAGGCTCCCACCGCCCCCACGGAGGCCCCCGCCGCTGCGGCGCCCACGGCCGCACCCACGACCGCACCCGCCCCCCCCGCCGTGGCCCCCCC
>DAOUBZ010000547.1:0-16463 GCA_034432515.1 Chloroflexaceae bacterium
GCAGCGGCTCTGGCGGAGCGCCGGCGCGGCCCGGCCCGATGTCGGCCAGCACCGCGAGCCCGGCCAGCAGCACGGCCAGGCAGAGCACCAGCGCCAGCTCAGACCAGGGGAAGCGCTGGCGCGCGGCGACCTGGCGGCGGATCTGGGCCAGCGAGCGGCGGGCCTGGTCGTACAGATAGACGCCGACGCCCTCGGCCTGCGGCCCGAGCTCGAGGGCGGTGGTCAGCTGCTCATTGAGCTTGAAGCGGTGATCGAGCCGCCTGGCCACCTCCGGGGCGCGGAGCCGTGGGCGCAGGACCAGCAGCGCGCCAAGGGCGATGCAGCCCAGCGCCCCGGCGCCGACCAGCGTCCAGCGCAGGGGCTGACCGGTGAGCAGGTGGGCGCCAAGGGCGAGGCAGACCAGGGAGAGCGCGAGGGCGCTGGCCCGGAGCAGGACGCGCACACCGCGGCGCGCCCAGCGATCGCTGGCGAGCCGATCGAGCTGCAGTTGGAGAGAGTGTCGCACCCTGTCAGTATACCTGCAGGGCTTTGACGCCGTCAACGCGAGGATGGCGTGGTAAACGAATCGTCATCCGCGCGCGGTCAGCAGGCTGAAGACAACGACCCGGTAGCGCCACTGGGCGCGCAGGCGCAGGCCAGCGGCAGCGAAGGCGTGGTTGACCTCGACAAGTGGGGGCAGGGCGACCCCGCCCAGGCTGAGGAAGGACTGCAGGGCGCGCCCGGATGCGCTCTCGTCACGGACGAGGTGCATCATCGCCAGGCGGCCGCTGGGGGCGAGCACACGCCGCAGTTCACTGAGGGCGCCGGCTGTATCGCCAATCTCATTGAGCGAACCACCCATAGCCAGCGCCGTGGCCGCGCCGGTGGCGAAGGGCAGCGCCTGAGCCCGGGCGCGCACAAAGCTGATGCGCAGCTGCTCGGCGCGGGCGTAGGCACGGGCCTGGCGCAGCATAGGCATGGCCATATCGACAGCGATGACATGGCCGGGGGCACTGTGGCGGGCCCGTTCGAGGGCACGGGCGTAGAGCCCATTGGAGCAGGCCACATCGACGATCAGGCCGCCGCGTTCGGGCGCGGCCAGGCCGGTGATCAGCGGCAGTTCACGGTCATAGCCGAACGGCTCGCCGGTGAGCATAGAAAGCGCCCGGGGCCGCCAGGTCCGTTCATAGCCCCAGGCCGCGGGCGGAAACACATTGACCGCCTGCGCCACGCTGGTGGGAAGGCCAAGCGGGCCGAGCAGATCAAGCACGCCATCAACGATCGGGTAGCGCGTGGAGCAAACGGAGCAGCGCGCCTGGCCGGTGACGAGCGCACCGTCGAGCTGCTCTTGCGCCCCCGGCTCAAGCACGAGGGGCGAGGCGGGATCGCGCGGGCAGGTGAGCCAGTCAAGGGCCTCACGGTACATCACACACCTGGGTGGGCAACACTCAGAGGCGATCGGGTTGATAGATGAGTTCAGGCACGTTGATCCCGTGCTCGAGCTGCGGTTCGACCAGTTCGTCGCGCTCGATCATCTCCAGGAAGCGATCGAGCAGAACGGGATCCCACTCGCGGCCACGGCCCTCACGGAGGCGGCGCAAGGCCTCCTCACGGCCGAGCGACTTGCGGTAGGGGCGGTCGGTCATCATCGCATCATAGGCATCCACGATCGCAACGATCCGGGCGCCGATCGGGATGGCCTCGCCCTTGAGGCCGTGGGGGTAGCCGCTCCCGTCCCAGCGTTCGTGATGATGGCGAATGATCGGGCAGACATCGGGGGCGAAGCGCATCTGTGCGACAATGCGGGCCCCATTCTCCGGATGCAGCTTGATCTGCGCATACTCCTCCGGGGTGAGGCTACCAGGCTTGCGCAAGATCGCATCATCGATCGAGATCTTGCCGATATCGTGGAGCAGGCCACCGAAGCGGATCGCGACAACCTGGCTGGCGCTCAGACCGATCGCCTGGGCGAGTTGCTCGCTATAGTTCGACAACCGGCGCAGGTGACCTTCGGTATAGGTATCTTTCGCCTCTACGGCGAGGGCCAGCATAAAGATCACACTCTCGGTGCGTTCCAACTGGTCGGTCAGGCGTTTGATGCGCAGTTGGGAGCGGAGGCGTGCCCGCAGCAGGCTCTGATCGAACGGCTTGGTCAGAAAATCATCGGCGCCGACTTCCAGGCCGCGCTGGCGGTGCTCGCGGTCATCGAGGCCGGTGAGCATGGTGACGGGGATCAGAGCCGTGGCCTCGTTATCTTTCAGGCGTTTGCAGACCGCAAAGCCGTCGAGCATTGGCATCGTCACGTCGAGCAAGATCAGGTCGGGGGCCTCACGCTCAACCAGTTCCAGCGCTTCCAGACCATTGGCGGCTGTGATGGGCAGGTAGCCATCGCGCCGGAGAATACGCACCAGGAGGTCGAGGATGGCCGGATCGTCGTCAACTACAAGGATCTTGGCCGACACGTCGCTACCTTTCTGGCTTGCCGTTCCAGCCGTGCAGGCAAGAGGATGGCAGGCACCGCACAAGGGTTGAAGGGCAGAAGCGTCGCGGCGCACGCAGCGGTGCTCGCTGGACGTAGCATACAGCACGCCTGGCTCCGTAGTATATCACACAGGCGTACGAGCAGCTCCAAAAGTCAAAATGACGTTAACGAGACGGAGGTGGTAGTGTGAGCTGGAGCAGCGGCGGGTTGGCGCTGGTACCAGCGCAGAGCGCATCGAGCTGGTGCTGGAGAGCGGCCAGGTCGAGGCCATGGTAGTGAGGGGGGAGGCTCGCGAGGCGGGAGCGGCTCTTGGCCCAGTTGCGAGCGAGGCCGCGGGCATTACCCTGGCGCCACTTGACCAGTGCGGCGGCGGCCTGGATGATCGCCTTATAGAAGATCGCATCGTCGCCGGAGGCGGCGAGCCAGCAGTGTTCCCACTGTTCGTGGGCGTGCCAGTAGTGGCCGGTATTGAAGAGCCGGATGCCTTCGAGGTAGTGCGGGCTATAGTCTGGCATACGCCATAGGTTCAGGAGGTGAGGTGCAGGCTCACGCAAAGCCACAAAGCCGCAAAAGCAGGCGTCTTCTGCGCTGCTTCGCGGCTTTGCGTGAGAGCTTCTTGCCGTTAGCTGGGAGCCTAGCCGCAGGAGCCACAGCCACCGCCGCTAGCGGGGGCCTCATCGCCGCCGCTGGCGGTGCGGAAGGAGTGGCCACAGCCGCAGCTGGACACGGCGTTGGGGTTATCGATCTTGAAGCCGCCGCCCATCAGGCTATCGACGTAATCGATCGAGGCGCCCATCAGGTAGCCGGCGCTAATCGGATCGACCAGCACCCGCAGGCCGCCGGCGTTGAACTCGCTATCGCCCTCGCGGGTCTCATCATCGAAGGTCATGCCATACTGCAGGCCCGAGCAGCCGCCGCCGGCGACGAAGACGCGCAGGGCATAGCCATCGAGCTGCTTTTCACGCATCATCGCGAGCAGGCGCGACGCAGCCGTCTCGCTCACATTGAGCATGGGCTGAGTCGGTGCCGGCGCGAGATCGATCAGACGTTCCCCGATCGTGGTCATTGCTTCTTCCTCCCTAGCGTGAACCCGCCGCGCCCCGGCCTGGCCGGGGGGGTTCTTCGCGCCCAGTATAACAGATATCCTGGCGAATTGCTAGATCAGCCTTGTCAAAGGCTGCGACGTAGTGCGGGCCGGGTGGGGCGGCCACGGCGGGCCGCCCCGCCCGGCATCGCGCGCCTTGCAGAAAGTGAAGAGTCCGTAACCAGGGTGGGACAGGTCTTCACCACAGGGTGATGGCCGAGGATGTACCGTAGAGGCGACGCCGGGGGATGCGCAGGGACAGGCAAGGGGGGCTCAGATCGGCCCGACGCGGCCACGGGCGAGTTGCACGATGGCCAGCATCTCTTCATCGGAGGGGCTGCCACCGTTCTGTTCCCACCAGCGCCGGTACCAGCGCAGGTTTTCGGTGAAGGCCTGGAGCACCTCTTCGCGATTGAGCGGCGGGACCTTCTGGCGCAGGGCGGCCATTGCCTCGCTGCGGTCATTATCGCTTAGTTCGCCGACCGAGTCGAGGATGCGCTCGGCGCGCAGCAGGAACAACTCGCGCTCGATGGTAGGAAACTGGCTGCCGATCTGACGGATATTGCCGAGGTAGCAGATCGTGCGCTGGCGCGGCGCGCCCCGCTCGTCGCGATAGCTCTCGACGAGATAGGCGTCATAGAAGTTCGTATCGGCGCTCATTGCGTTCTTATGGCGCCGGACGACCCAGCGTACATACATGGCACCGCTCCGTGCTCTGTGTGGCTTCAAGTATAGCACATTGGACAATAAAATTGAATATATGAACGAGCAAGGACACGCAATTGGTTCCTGGAGTCTGGTGCTGGCCCGTCAATTGACAGGCAACAACCTACGAACCGCAAACTATCCGCCGGGCAAAGCAACGATCGCGTGCTTCGCGCCAGCAATTAATTGCATTATCTGTGCAACTATTGGCGATTGACGCGCTGGAATGGCCAGGTGAAGGGGACGAGGGCCACCGCAAGACACTGCTGATCCATGCAGTATGTCATAAGAACAATAGCCCATTGATATCAAGGTTTTGCACAAATCCTGCACATATTGCACGCTTTTTGCTCATATGCTATACTCAGGCCATCGTAATGATGCGTTATTGTTGCAAATACGCTCGTCGCATATCCATCGCAGCTCCCCCACGCACCAGACACGTGCCATGCCATGCCGGTTCCACAGCATGATCGTCTGCCACGTAGCTCACCTATTCATCGTGTTTCTGTGGAGCCGTAGTTAATAGTTTGTACTACAACGTGTTAGCCACGCGCCGTGTTGCAGAAAGGGGGAGCCCTATGGCCCTCGCGCGCCTCCTGTTCAAGACCTTTCGCCTGTCCATCATGCGGGTGGGGGCGGGGTGGATGTTCGCCCTGCTGACGTTCAACTTCAACCGGATCACGATCGCCGACCTGGGCGCGATCGCGGTGATCGTCACCTCGCTCATCGGCCTGCACCACTTCATCTCGTTCTTTCAGGTCTACTGGGGGCGGCTGGCCGATCGCTATCCGGTCTTCGGTTACCGCCGCACGCCGTACTTCCTGCTCAGCGCCCTGGTGGCCTCGCTGGTCTTCCTCTTCCTACCCTCGATCGCGATCGGTCTGGGACAGCGCGACCTGCTGGCGACACTGGAGGCCTTCCTCTTCATCGGGATTTTCGGTGTGGCGATGGCGATGAACGGTAGTTCGTCGAACGCGCTGATGGCCGAGGTGACGACGGAGAAGGAGCGCGGCTTTGTGGTCGCCGTGATCTGGGCCACGGTGATCATCAGCGGGATCGTCTCCGCCGGGGTGTCGCGGGTGATTATGCCGGTCTACTCGCCCGAGGCGATGCAGCAACTCTACAACCTGACGCCGATCGTGGTGATGGTCAGTGCGTTGCTGGGCGTGATCGGCATGGAGCGCCGTATCAGCAAGGAGCAGCATGCGGCGCTGCTCGCCGAGCAGCCCGTCGAGTCGGCGTCGCCGTTGGGCACCTTCCGGGTGGCGCGGCAGCTCATGGCCACCAATCGCCACGTGCGCGGCTTCTTCTTCTTCGTGTTGCTCGGCATCCTGGGCATCTTCCTCCAGGATGCGATCCTGGAACCGTTTGGCGCCGAGGTGTTCGGGATGACCCAGGCCGAGACGGCGCGCTTCCAGCAGGCTTGGGGCGCCGGGGCGCTGCTCGGCATGCTCGCAATTGGCATCCTCTGTAGCATCTTCTCCATCCCGAAGAAGCTGATTGCTACTATCGGCGGCCTGGGCATCGTCGGCAGCCTGATGGTCATTGCCTTCTCGGCCTTTGCCCACCGCCCCGAGTTGATCACGCCCAGCCTGATCGTGATGGGTATCGGTATCGGGCTGTTCGACGTGGGCGCGCTCTCGCTGATGATGGATATGACCATCGAAGGGCAGGTCGGCCTGTATATGGGCATCTGGGGCATGGCCCAGGGCTTCGGCAATGGCTTCGCCAATGTGCTCAGCGGCGCCTTCCATACGATCTTCATCGAGATCGGCGGGATGACGCCGACGCTGGCCTACGGGGTGATCTTCGGCTTCGAGGCGCTGATGATGGCCCTGGCCGTGATCATTCTGCGCGGAATCAGCGTGCAGGAGTTCAAGGGCCTGACGCGCCAGGAGATTGGCACGGTGCTGGCGATGGATACGGCCGGGTAAGCCGATGATGTACACACCGGAACAACTACGACGGCGCGCAGCCTCGCGCTGGACACGGGTGCAGATCATCCTCGCGCCGATCCAGTTCCTCGCCTTTATCATCAGCTTCGCCCTGGTTATTCGCTATCTCGTCACCGGCGAGGGCTACTGGATCGCCACGATCAGCATCTGGATCAAGATCGCGCTCATCTGGGCATTGACCATCACGGGCATGCTCTGGGAGCACGATATGTTCGATCACTACTTTATGGCCCGCGAGTTCTTCTGGGAGGATCTCGGCAATCTGATCGCGATCATTACCCATAATCTCTACTTTGTCGCGCGCTGGCTGGGCGCCGATGAGCGGACGGTGATGTGGGTGATGGTGTTCGCGTATGTGACCTACCTGTTCAATGCCGGGCAGTTTGTGGCGCGGGGCATCCGCTCCGCCCGCCAGCGACGCGCGCTCGCCACGCAGACGGCCAGTCAGTAGGCTGTGTGGCCGCCGCAGCCCGCGGTCCCAACGCGTGACGGCACGCCCGCAGGGGGCGTGCGTCCGCTCTAGAAAGTGATACGGCAATGCCGATCAAGTCCCGCGCCGTGGTTATTCCCCGCCGCAATACGGTGGAGTTGCGCACGGTGCAGGTGCTCGATCCCCGGCCCGGCGATGTGCTGGTCCGCACGGCCTACACCTCGATCAGCGCCGGCACCGAGCGCATGCTGCTCGATGGGCGCATGCCCCACCCGGCCCTGCTCTTCCCGGTGGTGCCGGGCTACGAGACGGTCGGGCAGGTGGTCCAGGTGGGAGCCAGGGCGCCCCAGGAGTTGCTGGGCCAGTGGGTCTATGTGGGCGGCGCCCGCTGCTTCCGGGGCGTGAATCCGGCCTGGGGCGGCCAGAGCGAGTATATCAGCGCCGAGGCCGATCGGGTGGTGCCGCTCGGGGCGATCGACCCGGCGACCGGGGTGATCCTGGCGCTGGCCGCCACCGCGCTCCACGGTGTCAATGTGGGCCAGATCCATCCCACGGATCGGGTGCTGGTGCTTGGCCAGGGCATCGTGGGCCAGCTCGCGGCGCGCATCGCCAGGCTGCAGGGCGCACAGCACGTGGCGGTGGCCGATCGGGTGGGCGTGCGGCTCCAGGTGGCCCGCGCTGACCAGGTGATCGATGTGACCCGCGAGTCGCTCGATGAGGCGATCGGTGAGGCCAATATCAATCTGCTGATCGAAGCCACCGGCTCGATGCCCGCCCTCTCCGGCGCGCTCCCGCTGCTGGCCAACCACGGGCGGGTGCTGCTGCTCGGCTACTACGACCATATTGACATTCCCTATGCGCCGCTGTTTATGCGCGAGGCCCAGGTGCTGGTGGCTCGCGAGTGGGCCTTCGGCCCCGATGGCGACCTGCCGCGCGTCCGCGATCTGATTGCGACGGGTGAACTGGACGTGTCCGGCCTGCTCACCCACCGGGTGCCGCTCGATCGCATCCAGGCGGCCTACCGCCTCGCCTTCGAGGATCCGAGTTGCCTCAAGCTGGTGGTTGAGTGGCCACAGGGCCTGACCGAATGAGCCGATCGGCGCATGCAGTGGTGAAAAGAGGTTGCGATGCCCGCGAACCCCAGGACGGCCGGCGCCAGCAGCGCGCGTATGCTGGCGGTATACGGCAAAGGCGGGATGGGGAAGTCGTTCTTCACCACGAACCTGGTGAGCAAGCTGGCCCTGCTCGGCAATCGCGTGCTGCAACTCGGCTGCGACCCCAAGCACGATAGCTGTAATGCGCTCTTTGGCGGCGTGAGCCTGCCCACGCTGGGCGATGTGTGGCGCACCTTCAAAGAGGCGGGCCGTGAGGAGGAACTGCAGGCTCAGCACGTGATTTTCAAGACGACGATCATGGAGGGGGCCAGCACTGTCTATGGCTGTGAGATCGGCGGCCCCGAGGTAGGCCGGGGCTGCGGCGGGCGCGGGATTACCTTCGGCTTCGACCTGCTCGAGAAGTTCGGGCTCAGCCAGTGGGCGCTCGACTACGTGGTGATGGATTTCCTGGGCGATGTGGTCTGTGGGGGCTTCGCAACACCGCTCTCGCGCTCGCTGGCCGAAGAGGTGATCATCCTCTGCGGCAACGACCGCCAGTCGCTCTACGCGGCCAACAATATCGCTAGCGCCGCCCGCTACTTCGCCAGTATGGGCGGGCGGACACGGCTGATCGGCCTGATCGTCAACCGCGACGATGGCTCCGGCGTCGCCGCGCGCTTCGCCGAGCGGATCAACCTCCCAGTGCTGGCAAGCATCCCCCTCGACCGCACGGTGCGTGAACTGGCCGATGCCTGCAAGCTGGCGCTCAGCGAGCCCCGCTTCGATGCGATCTTCGACCGCCTGGCCCGCCAGATCGCCGAGCGGCGCACGCCGCCGGTGGATATGGCCAGCGTGCGCCCGCTGGAGTACCACGAGTTCCTCAGTGTCTTTGGCGCCGACGAGCCGGATCACGTGCCGCAGGGGGCCAGCGCCGACGAGTTGTTTGGCGGCCAGCCGGTTCGCTCGATCCCGACCCTCGAACTGGGGCTGATGAGCCGCGCCGTGGGCGATAAACCTGACCTGGACCCGGCGACGCGCCGGGTGGTGCAGCGGCTGCTCGCCGACCTGGGTATGTATGTCACCGAAGCCAGCCAGGATCCGCAGAAGGGTATGACCCTGACCGTGGATGGCAATACGACGATCTGTTTTGGTGATGAACGCGAACTGGATAGCAAGGTGGCCATCCTCGCCGCCCTGCAGAAGTCGGGTGAGCCGTTTCGTTATGTCGACCTGCGACGGCCCGCCAGCCCGCTCTATCGCTGAAGGGAGGCGCCCGCGATGAAGCTGCAAACCCCCTCGCGCACGGCCCTGACCGAGTATGTGCTCGCGCCCTGGCACCTGCGCCTGCGCTGGTGGCTGGCCGCATGCTTCTGGCGCTGGTGCCAGAGCTTCGCCGATAGCGACGCCGAAACGGCCTCCCAGGTTAATCCGTACTGGACGCGCTAGCAGGGCGTAGCGCAGGCCGTATCGAAGGGGCGTTCGCACCCTTCGATACGCGCTGCGCGCTACTCAGGGTGCGAAAACCAGGATGTGCATCAGCCCTGGTTGCCCGGGCCACGGACGCGCCAGGCCCTTCCGAGATATGGTAGAATAGAGGGGAAGGGTTCGCGGTAGTCCAAAAAAGTGCGCGAAGTGCGTCTGGTGTGCTTCGCTGCGATAGTCTGGGAAGCTAGATAGGAGTAGCGACATGGGAATGGATTACGGCCAGGCTACTCAGATGATCGGGCCTTTCTCGCCGGCACTGGTGTGCTGGGCCTCCCTGATCATCACCGTGCTCGCGCTGGCGCTCACCTTCCTCTGGACGAATGTGACGGCCTATGCCCGGCGTACGCCGCGCGGCGAGCGCAAGCCCACTGCCGGCTCGGTGGTCAAGCGCGGTGAGCTTCGCTAAGTCGTGCATCCGCCAAGTCATGTGTCATGCTGCGCCCTTCGCTTCGCTCAGGGTAAACTCCGCGAAGCATCTCGGCCAGGACCCTTCGCTTCGCTCAGGGTGACACGGGACGTGCCGGATGCACCACTAGGCGCCGCGCTGCATACCCATGCATGAGCAACCGGCCGGGCCAGGAGCGGCACATCGCGTAGACGAATAAGCGTCAGGTTTGTCTGCATACTGGCCCGCCGCCGCGCGCGACGAGCTATCTGGGGAGGGCCCGTCGGAGGGAAGTACCCTCCCATGTTGGCCCTCCTCGTATGTTGTTGAAGGTCGCGCCCTTATGGCTACCGAGACTCTCGCGCCCCCCCATGCCGCCGAGCACAGCCCGGTCCCTGCCACAACTCCGCAGGGCCCCATCCCACCCTACCCGTTCGTTGCGATTGTTGGCCAGGCCGAGCTCAAGCTCGGGCTGATCCTGTGTGTTGTCAACCCCACGATCGGCGGCGTGATGGTGATGGGCCACCGCGGCACCGCTAAATCGACGGCGGTGCGCGCCCTGGCCGCTATGCTTCCGCCGATCAAGGCGGTAGCCGGCTGCCCCTATGCCTGCGCCCCCGAGGCCGACGGGTTCTGTGAGCATACGCGGCCGCAGGCGACCAGCAATGGCAAGACGCCGCCCCGCAAGCCCCGGGCGGTCACCATCCCCGTCCCGGTGGTGGATCTGCCACTCGGCGCCACCGAGGACCGCGTCTGCGGCACGCTCGACATCGAGCGCGCGCTGACCCAGGGTGTCCAGGCCTTCGCCCCCGGGCTGCTGGCTCGCGCCAACCGCGGCTTTCTCTACATCGACGAGGTGAACCTGCTCGAGGATCACCTGGTGGATGTGCTGCTCGATGTGGCGGCCAGCGGCGTGAACGTGGTCGAGCGCGAGGGCATCTCGGTGCGCCACCCGGCACGCTTCGTGCTGGTTGGCTCGGGCAACCCCGAGGAGGGCGACCTGCGCCCGCAGCTGCTCGACCGCTTCGGGCTCCACGCCCGCATCGTGACGATCACGAATGTGGACGAGCGCGTCGAGATCGTTAAGCGCCGCCGGGCCTACGATGGCGATCCCTTCGCCTTCGCCGCGGCCTGGGAGAAGGAGACGGCCAGGCTGCAGCGCAAGATCAAGCAGGCGCAGAAGCGGCTCCCTGAGGTGACGCTGCCCGATCCGGTGCTCTATAAGATCGCCGAGCTGTGTGTGAAGCTCGAAGTTGATGGCCACCGCGGCGAGTTGACGCTCAGCCGCACAGCAACCGCGCTGGCCGCCTTCGAGGGGCATAACGAGGTTCGGGTCGAGGATGTGCGCCGGATTGCCGTGCTCTCGCTGCGTCACCGCCTGCGCAAGGACCCGCTCGAGACCCAGGACGACGCCGCGCGGATCGAGCGGGCGGTGGACGAGGTGCTGGTCTAAGGTGAACGCCCCACACACGACCCTACCCTTCTCGGCGCTGGTTGGTCTCGATGCCGGGCGCCAGGCGCTGCTGCTCCTGGCAGTGGATCCCGGCCTCGGCGGCGTGGTGATCGCCGCGGGGGTGGGCACTGGCAAGAGCACACTGGTGCGGGCCTTCGCCCGGCTGCTCGCCGACGGCGCCAGTGGGGCCGATGCCCCGTATGCCCACCTGGTCGAACTGCCCGTTGGCGTCACCGAGGACCGGCTGCTTGGCGGCCTGGATCTGGAGGCGACGCTGGCCCGCGGCGAGCGGGTGCATCGCAGTGGTCTGCTCGCCCGCGCCCACGGCGGCCTGCTCTACGCCGATGGCGTCAACCTGCTCGATGACAGCACGATCAACCATATGCTCGCCGCGCTCGACAGTGGCGTAGTGCGCGTGGAACGGGAGGGGCTGAGCGTGGTCGAGCCGGCCCGCTTTGCGCTGATCGCCACCTACGATCCTGCCGAGGGCCCGCCGCGGCGCCACCTGCTCGACCGCATCGGCCTGATCGTCGCACCGATGGCCCAGGCACCCGGCCACGCCCGCGCCGAGGTGGTGCGCCGCAACCTGGCGGCCGACCGTGAGCGGCTGGCGGTGAATGGCGCCCGCAGGGGCCAGCCGGCCCCCGCTGAGCCCGCAGCGGCGGAGTGGGCCGATGAGGATGCCATCCTGCACGCGCTGATCATGGCCGCCCGCGAGGCGCTGCCAGCAGTGCAGATCAGTGACACCCAGGTGAACCAGTTGAGCCAGGCGGCCCTGGCCCTGGGTGTGGAGGGGCACCGCGCCGACATCTTCGCCGTGCGCGCCGCGCTGGCCGCTGCCGCGCTGGCCGGACGCAACGAGGTGAGCGATGAGGACCTGGAGCGGGCGGTGCGCTTCGTGCTGCTGCCACGAGCGACCCGCATGCCCCAGATCGAGGAGCCGCCACCCCAGCCCGATCAGCCCCCGCCGCCCCAGCCTGAGCAGCCGCCGCCCGACGAGCAGCGGCGCGACGACGAGGAGCAGGACGAGCAGCCGCCGCCCCCGCCCGAGGAACTGACCGTCGAGGATCTCATCCTCAGCGCCCTGGAGACGGAGGTGCCCCCCGATGTGCTGGAGACACCCTTCACGGTGCGGCGCAGCGGGCGCAGTGGCTCACGTGGCAGCACCTCGGGCACCCGTGGGCGCCACATCCGCTCCATTCCCGGCCTGCCCTCGCAGGGGCGCCTCGATGTCGTCGCGACGCTGCGCGCCGCCGCGCCCTGGCAGCCGGTGCGCCGGCGCGAATTGCCCAACCACACGAGCCATATCCGGCTCAAGGCCGACGATCTGCACGTGAAGAAGTACCGCAGCAAGGCGGGCACGCTCTTCTGCTTCGTGGTGGATGCGAGCGGCTCGATGGCACTGCACCGCATGCGCCAGGCGAAAGGCGCGGTGAACGCGCTGTTGCAGCAGGCCTATGTGCACCGCGACCAGGTGGCGCTGCTGGCCTTCCGCGGCGAGTCGGCGGAGTTGCTACTGCCACCCTCGCAGAGCGTCGAACTGGCCAAGCGCGCCCTGGACGTGCTGCCCACTGGCGGTGGCACACCGCTGGCCGCCGCACTGCTGGCCGCCTACCAGGTCTCGGAGCAGGCCCGCTCGCGCGGCATCCATCGCACCACACTGGTGCTGATCACCGACGGGCGGCCTAACGTCCCGCTGCGGCCCGACCCCAACGACGACCGGCAGACCCGGCTCGAGACGGCTCGCGCCGAGGTGCAGACGCTCAGCGGGCGGCTGCGCGCAGCCGGCGTGGGCGCAGTGGTGATCGACACCCAGCGCAGCTTCGTCTCGCGGGGCGAGGCCCAGCAGCTTGCCGCCTGGCTCGGCGGTCGTTATGTCTATCTGCCGCAGGGCCGCGGTGACCAGATCGCCCAGGCCGTGATCGACGCCAGCAGCGAGTGAGGGGCTGCGCCCTGCTCGCCAGGCCATGATCGCCTACATCGCCTACCCCACCAGCCTGACGCTGCAGTCGGCCAATGCGCTGCAGACCTTCACCACGCTGCGCGAACTGCGCGTCCGGCGTCCCGATACGATCGCGCTGATCCCGCGTTGGGGTCGCGAGCCGAGCCGCTTTAGCGAGGTCGGGGCCATCCACCTGCCGCGCCCGGCAATCGGCAAGCTCTCGCGACTGTACCGGAGCACGCTGCTCTACTACCTGGAGCACACCGCCTTCGCCTTCATGACGGCGGCGTATTTGGCGCCACGCCGCCACGGGGTGGAGGCCGTCTATGTGCGCCAGGTCGTTGCGGCGGCCTGGTGGGCGGCGCTGCTCGGGCCGCGCCTGGGCTTGCCGGTGATCTACGAGGCCCACGACCTGGAGACGCGCAACCCCTCCCGGGCGCGTGAGCGTTGGGCCGAAGGCCTGCTGCACCTGATCGACCGCGCGGCGCTGACCCGCTGCTCAGCGGTTGTCTCGCTCACCGACGACTTCCGCCGGTTGCTGGCGACGATCGGCTGGCGCGACCCCGCCGAGGTCTTTGTCATCCCCGATGCCTACGACGAGCAATGTTTCACCCCACAGGATCGGGCGACGGCCCGGCAGGCGCTGGGGCTGCCACCCACAGCGCCGATCGTGGCCTACGCGGGGATGACCTTCGCCCATCGCTGGCTCGACGGGCTGCTCGCCGCGGTCGCCCGGCTGCGCGACGTGTACCCCGAGGTGACACTCGTGCTGGTGGGTGGCCGCGAGGCCGAGCGCGAGGCGCTGCAGGCAGAAGCCCGGCGGCTGGGTTTGGCGCCGGAGGCGCTGTGGCTCGTGCCGCCGCAGCCCCAGGCCGCAGTGGCAGCGTACCTCGCCGCCGCCGATGTGCTCGTGATCCCCGATACGGTGACTGACGTGACCGCCTCGCCGCTCAAGCTCTTCGAGTACCTGGCTCTCGGCCAGCCCCTGGTGCTGCCTGCCATTCCCGCGCTCCACGAGATCGTGCCGCCGGGGCTGTGTCACCCCTTCGCGCGCCGTGACCTGAACGGGCTTACCGCGGCGCTCCGTGCAGCGTTCGCCGCCGCACCGGACGTTGCTGGCGCCGCGGCCCGCCGCGCGCTTGCGGCCGAGCACACCTACGGGCGACGCGCCGAGCGGATCATCGCAGTGGTCGAGGCAGTGGCTGGTCAAGGGCCTTCGACGCGCCACAGGTAGATCCGCCCATCACGCGCCCCGCTGGCAATCAGCTGGCCATCGGGGCTGTAGCTCAGGCTAGCCACGCCGGCACGGTGCTCCAGCGGGCTGGCGATCGGCGTCCAGTCGCTGGTGTGCCAGAGCCGCACCGTCTGGTCCTGACTGGCAGTGGCGAGCAGTTGCCCATCAGGGCTAAAGGCCACGGCGTGCACCGGGCCACGGTGCCCTTCGAGCAACTGGATCGGCTTGCGGTCACGCATACGCCAGACGCGCACCGCATTGCCGCTGCTAGCCACGAGCGACGCGCCATCAGGGCTGAAGGCCACACTGTAGATGAAGGTGGGGAAGCTGCTGAGCACGGCCAGCGGTTCCGTTTCGCCGACGTGCCACAGATAGACCGCGCCGTCGTAGCCGCCAGCTGCGATCAGCGTACCATCGGGGCTGAAGGCGAGACTATGCACAAAGGGCGCGCTCAGGCCGTCGATCACCACAAGTCGGTCGGCGTGGGCCGCACAGAGCGTGATGGCCTCGCCCCAGCCACCCGCAACCAGCAAGCTCCCATCGGGGCTATAGGCGATACTCTCCACCGGGCAGCCCGGCACCTGCAGCACGCGGCGCAGCGTGCCGTCCGCCACCTGCCAGATACGCACGGTCTCATCATCGCTGGCCGTGGCCAGCGTGCCGCCAACCGGCGCGAAGCGGATGCTCCGCACGCTGCTGGTGTGACCGTTGAGGGTCGCGAGGTGGGCGAAGTCGCTCAGGCGCCAGATGCCAGCCGTATGGTCGTCGTAGCCTGCGGCGAGCAGGGCGGCGCTGGGGCTGAAATCCAGGCAGCGGGTGGGGCTGCCGGTGGTGAGCATACGCAAGAGTGTGCCGACCGGGGTGGCCGAGACCCGGGCAGGCGGCGCGGCCATGCTGGGGGTGATTGCGCCGGGGTAGCTGGGTGCGCTGGTGCTGAGGCCCTCCACGGGAGGCCGGGGCTCGGTGGTCGGGACCTGGGGGTTGGCCGATGCCTGTGGCGGCATGGCGGGCGCCCGGGTGGGGTACCGGGCGGGCTGGCCGCCCCGGAGCCGCTGAAGCTCGGCGCGCATCACCTGCGCCGAGCGGGGGCGCTCATCGATGGTGATGGCAAGCGCCTGCTGCAGCAACTCGGCAATGGCCGGCGGCACGTGTGGGGCCAGGGCGCAAATCGGCCGCAGCGGATCGGGCTGACCGTTGATCAGCCGGCTCATACGGGTCAGCGCATCGGCGGGCAGCGTGGCCGTCAGCAGGTGGTAGATCGTCGCAGCCAGGGAATAGAGGTCACTCCGCGCGTCTGGCTCACTGTCGCGCATCTGCTCAAGTGGGGCATAGGGTGGGGTAAAGCCATAGATCTTGCGCGCCTGCTCGGGTGCAGCCGCGCTATCGCCCGACTCGAACGAGGCCGTCATCCCACCGCGCGCCAGGCCGAAGTCGAGCAGAATGATGTCGTAGCTCGCGGTGAGCTTGAGGTTTTTCGGCTTGATGTCGCGATGATAGACGGGGATCGGGCGGGAGTGCAGGTAGTGCAGGGTGTCGAGGAGCTGATCAGCCCAGCGCAGGATGGCCGGCATCGCCTGGGGGGTAGCGAAGCGCGGGCCAAGCCTGAGCAACTGGCTACCCAGGTCCTCGCCGGCGATGTACTCCATCACCAGGAACTGGCCCTGGCCCTCGCTGAAGTGGTCGAGCACACGAGGGAGGGCCTGGTGGCGCAGGCGGGCAAGGATCTGCGCCTCCTGCTGGAAAGCCCGGCGGTAGGCCTCGTCGCTGAAGAGGGTCTCCTTCAGGGCCACATCGGTGCGCAGCCGCAGGTCGCGGGCCTGGTAGACCGAGCCCATGCCACCCTTGCCAATCGGGGCGATAACCGTGTAGCGATCCTGGAGGACGGCGCCGGGCTCAAGCATGGCCTACAAACTCCGGCGGCAACGTGGGACGCCGCCGACCTCGTGGTCAGTCTACGTTGGTAGCTAGTATAGCGCCCATGACGCGCGGCGCAATTACCAGCGCTGATGGTACCACAACATGGCATGCTGTGTGCAGCGGCCGGGGCGCTGCTGCTCCCCGTTGCAGCTTGCGGGGCGCGCCGCCCTGCCCCAGGGCCGGGGGCCTGCCCGCTACCAGGGGTAGGTTTTTGGGGAGTTGCGCCCCCAGGTCCCACATACCCCACCCCCCTACCCCCTCCCCTGGTAGGGGAGGTGGTCAGAATCTTGCGTTGCGATGCGCCAGCGGAGCTGG
>DAOUBZ010000548.1:0-4700 GCA_034432515.1 Chloroflexaceae bacterium
GAGCGGAGGCGTAGCCGAAGCGAAGGGTCTCGGGATGGCATCACAGCCGGGATTCCTCGCTTCGCTCGGAATGACAACCCTCGTTGTAGTAATAGGAGCCCCTCACCTTTCAGGCCATGCATTGCCCACAAGTCAGATGAGGGCTTCCTGAGATGGTGCTGCGCACGCTTTACGTGTGCAGCACCATCAGAATTGGTATACCCCTCTCTCTCTCACGCGGGAGAGAGGAGAGACCAGAGCCGTGCGCGGGGGCGACCCAATGGGGGAGAAGCCGCGTTGGCCCAGATGTTCTGTCCGCCCAAAGAGGGGTTCGAGAGGGGGCGGTGCGGCACGAGACGGTACCGTACAGCATCGCGTTTCCGAAACCAGCCTTAGCCCAATCCGCGCACGGCGACGGGGCCGAAGTCGAGGAAGTCGGCCGAGGTGAGCTGGTAGTAGACACCGTCCACGCGGCCGTTGACGGCGTTGTCGTGGTCCTGCCGGCGGTGCAGGTGCCCGTAGACGCAGGCGCGCACGCCGGGGGTGGTGCCGATGCGGCGGGCGAACTCGGTGGGTTGCCGGTTGACGAAGGGCGGGAAGTGGATCATGACGATGATCGGTCTGGCGCCGGCCGCAAGGCTGACGGCGTGGGCCAGGGCCCGGTCGAGCATGCCCAGTTCGCGCTGGTAGATCGGGCCGTCGCTGGCCGGGACGTAGCCCGTGGTCTCGGGGGTGATCCAGCCGCGGGTGCCGCACACCACCGCGTCGCCGATGTCGCAGGCGTCGGCGCCGAGCAGCGTCAGGCTGGGCGGCAGTTGCGCGCGCACGCTGTTGACCTTGCGCGGGCACCAGTAGTCGTGGTTGCCACGGATGAGCAGCTTGCGGCCGGGAAGCGCATCGAGCCAGCGCAGGTCCACCAGGGCGTCGGGGAGCTTCATGGCCCAGGAGATGTCGCCGGCCACCAGCACCACATCGTCGGGGGCGACGCGGGCGTGCCAGTTCGCGGCGATGCGGACCGGGTGGTCTTTCCACTGCGACCCGAAGATGTCCATGGGCTTGGGCTGGGTGTGTGAGAGGTGGAGATCGGAGATGGTCCAGATCATGGCACGCATTGTAGCATGGCCCTGCAGGCGCCTCCAACAGCAGGGCGTTACAGTGTCCCTGGGGCGAGCCCCACACCCCGTGAGTTCGTTGGTGTTGGCGGCGCCGCCGCCAATGCCACCCAACAAACGACCCCTTACACCTTGTCGGGCGGCATAGCCACTCCAAGGCCCACCGGTGGAGGCAGACGTTGCCTCAGCCCAGGATTTCACAGCGGCCTCATTAGCTGCCGCGGCGATCGGCGGTATAATGACCCGGCGTGCGCCCGCGACGCGGGCGCGATTTGCTATGGGCACGTATGGGCCTTGCCGATCTTCAACCAGAGACCCTGCCCCGCCGTGGCAGCCCGCCAGCGGTTGCGCTGGGCAATCTGCGTGCGACAGGCTCGGCCCTGGCGCTGGTGCTGCTGCTCAGCCTGGCCGTGGGGGTGCTGGCCTACCAGGCGCCACCCGCCGGCCGGGTGCTGATCGGCTGGCTCGGTGACCGGCTGTTCCTCGACGCCAGCTTCGGCCTCGGCGCCGAGGCCGTGCTGCACGGCGACTTCTTCGCCGATGATCTGACGCCCGACTCGCCAACGCTGCGCAGCCGCTGGACACGCGAGCACGCGCGGATCGTGCTGCCGAATATCGGCGCGGGCGCCGACCTGGAGTTGACACTCACCGCCCAGGGCTGGCCGGCCGACGTGGTGGGCGCAGCGGTGGCCCAGCCCACGGTCACCGTCTCCGCCGATGGGCTGGTGCTGGGCAGCTTCGCACCGACGGCGCGCTGGGATCGCTACCGTTTCCGCGTGCCTGCCACGGCGCGCCGCGGCGCCGACCTGTTGATCGAGCTGAATAGCTCGCACACGTTCACCGATACGCAGCGCTTCGGCGCCGATCCGCGGCCCAAGGGCGTGCGCCTGGCCGAACTGCAGGTGCGCGCCGTCGACAACCCGGTAGCGGCCTACCCACCCGCATGGCGCGCCGTCGGGCTGCTGGCCATCGGCGGGCTGCTGCTCTATCTGCTCCTGACCCGCTTGCTCGCCGCGACTCCTGTGGTCTACAGCCTGACGGCAATAGGCGTCGGGCTGGCCGGGGTGGGGCTGGCCTTCGCCCGGATCTGGATGGGCGCCGCGTTGAGCACGGCTTTGATCGCCCTCGCGGTGCTGCTACTGGTGGCCTGGCACGGCCCGCTCCTGGCATATGCGCGCACCCTGGTGCGCTACTACGCCCACGGTCGGGCGCTGGGCTATGGGCTGGTTGTCTCGGCGCTGGTGTTGCTGGTCTATGCGCTGGCGACGCTGTTCGGCTGGCTGGGCAGCTTCGGGCGCCCGCTGTTCTGGCAGATCTTCCCCGACTCGCTGCTCTACGCCCTGCTTGGTGCCGGGCTGCTTGCCCTGGTGATCGTCCTGGGGCGCGACGGGCTGCCACGGCTCGCCGATGGCATTGTCGACGCGATCGGCGCGCGGCGGGGCGCCGTGACGCTGCTGGCGCTGTTCGGCGCGCTCTGGATCGGCTACGCCGCCTGGGTGGTAGCCACGATGCCCTATGTCGGCCACGCCGACTATGCCGACAACGCCGTCGTGGCGCGCAACCTGGCCGCCGGGCGCGGCTGGGTGGTCGACTACGTCACCCAGTTTTACCAGCTCTACGACGGCCTGACGCGGCCGCAGGAGACCTGGCCGCTGCTCCAGCCGGTCTGGATCGCGCCGTTCTTCCTCGCCTTTGGCCCCAGCAACTGGGCGGCGAAGCTGCCCAACCTGATTTTCAACGCCATCCTGCTCGTGCTGGTCTATCGCATTGGGGCGCGGATCTGGGATCGGCGGGTCGGCCTGACGGCAGCGGTGTTCGTGCTGACCAACTATCTGTTCTTCCGCCTGACGATCTACGCCACCAGCGACCTGGCCTTTGTGGTCTTCAGTGTCGGGGCGCTGTACGCGCTGTACCGCAGCCAGGAGCGGAGGGGGGACGAGCAGGCATCCAGGCCCGGCTACCTGCTGCTAGCAGGCGTGCTGACCGGGCTGATGAT
The DNA here is from genome assembly GCA_034432515.1 of Chloroflexaceae bacterium. Classification (GTDB taxonomy): domain Bacteria; phylum Chloroflexota; class Chloroflexia; order Chloroflexales; family Chloroflexaceae; genus JACAEO01. The sequence goes on from DAOUBZ010000548.1 coordinate 3,088, forward strand.
GCTGCAGAAGCCCTCGGGGGCGATGATCGCGCTGGGCATGGGCCTGTGGTTCCTGGGGCAGCGCTGGCCGGGAAGTTGGGCTGCGCTCCGGCGCGCGATGACGCCGGCGGGGCTGCTGCGCCTGCTGGGGCCGGTGGCGCTCTGGGCGCTGCTGGCCCTGCTGGTGCTCTCGCCCTACCTGGTGCGCAACATGCTGCGCTTCGGTACGCCGGTCTACTCGACGGAGCGCTACGACGCCTGGGTGCTCGGCTACCTGGGCACGAGCGGCGACGCCTGGGAGGAGATCTACCGCGTCTTTACACCGGAGCTTGGTGGCCCGGGCCTGCCTGACCGTAGCTGGATCCTGCGCTGGGGCTTTGACAAGGCGCTGGCCAAGCTGGCGACACAGGCCGAGGAGTTGCGTGACTATGTGATGCCGGTCTGGCGCGGTCTGCCTGAGCGCCTGGGCTGGCTGTTCAGCGACAACGAGCGCAAGAACCTGGCCTCGGACATCGGGGCCTGGCTGGGGCTAATCGGGCTGATCGGGGCGCTACGTTTTCGGCGGCGGCTACTGGGGCTGCTGTTTGCCGCCTACACGCCGTATGTGATCTTTATGCTCACCTACTGGCGCACCGACGAGCACCGCTACTGGGTGATGCTCATCCCCTGGATCGCGCTGTTCGGGGCCTGGGCGCTCTGGGCCGGCTACGACAAGCTGGCGGCGATCGGCGATCGGCGCTGGGCGCCGCTGGGGCTGATCCTGGTGCTGGCCGCGGTGGCCGGTGTGGTTGGCTTCTCGCGGCCCGACATCGCCAACAAGGTGCGCAACGAGCCGCAGATCTGGGCGCCCGATCTGGCGGCCTACGCCTGGCTGGCGGCCAATACGCCCGAGGGCACGGCGGTGATGACCCGCGTCCCGTGGCAGCTGAACTGGCACACCGGGCGCCCGGCGGTGATGATCCCGAATACCGCCGACCGCGACCTGCTGCTGCAGATCGCGCATCACTACGATGCCAGGTACCTGGTGCTGGAGAACCAGCAGCGGGTCAAGGGCGATGCGGGGCGCCTGCTGGCCCCGCTGATGGACCACGACAACCAGGTGGGCGAGGTGATAGACGGCTTCGAGCTGATCTACGCCAGCCCGACGCCGGACTTTCGCGCCTTTATCTACCGGATCCCGGAGTAGGCGTGCCGCGGATGCTATGCAGATCCTGATGCTTGCCTCGTCGTTCCCCAAATGGCCCGGGGAGACGACCGCGCCCTTCATCGAGGAGATCGCCGCCGGGGTCGCGGGGCGGGGTCACCAGGTGACGCTGCTGCTGCCGCATCACCCCGAGTTGCAGCGGGGCGAGATGGTGCGCGGGGTACGGCTGCGCAGCTACCGCTACGCGCCGCATCCTGCCCTGAACATCTGGGGCTACGCCCAGTCGCTGCTCAGCGATACGCAGATCAAGGGTCGCACCCTGCTCGCCGCCCCGTTTGCCGTTGCGGCCGCGGTGGCGGCAGTGGCCCGCGAACTGGCGGCGGCGCGCGCCGCCGGGCAGCCCTACGACCTGGTGCAGGCCCACTGGGTGCTGCCCAATGGCCCGCCGGCCGCCCTGGCCAGCCTCGGCACCCCGCTGGTGGTGAGCCTG